>BDTA01000117.1 GCA_002897935.1 bacterium BMS3Abin08 | reverse complement strand
GAGGGGAGACTTTAAAGTTTATTTGTAACTACTCAGCCCTATAATCCCCCCTTTAGCAAACTTATCCTTACCCACATTTAGGTCTGGATACAGGGGGTATTTTATAACTATCTGATAATACTAACATTTTACGTTAAATCTTTAAGTTAAAATAAAACATAATCTACGTATCTTTAAAAAAGGAATAGTTAAAACAGCATAAATTTTATGAAAAAAGCAAATTAATCAGCATTTTGTTGTTAAACCCCCGGTGTTCAGTCATATTTGTGGAACATGCTAAGTTTTCCAAAGGGGGAGACCTGAGTAGTTACGTTTATTTAACCAAACAGACACAGACGAGATCAACGAAATAGACCAAATCAACGAAATAGACGAGATCAACAATACACCCCGCCCCGAAATTTCGGGACGGCGGGAAGGTTCATTTAGAGTCTGTGCATAAATTGCTTTTTGTCGTCATGCCCCGAAAGCGTTCGGGGCATCCAAAAGGCATTGAAAACACTGGATTCTGCCTTAAGGACCGCCGGAATGCCTTCTTGAAGAACGATTCCGGACAAGCCGGAATGACGGAAAAACAACAACTGTTCGACTTTATACGCAGACCCTATATTCAGCAAACGGTCCAGGGGGACATTACCCTGAAAGCTTTCGGGGTGCGGGATTCACAGGGCCTCCCGGTTCCTGATGCATGCCGGATTCAGCAAACAAACATATTGACATATTAGGATAGAAGATGGCATTCTATAAAATAAGTTTCAGGAGTTTTTGTATGCTTGTACAGGGGCACAAAGGCTTTGAGCTTGTGGCCCCTGTTTATTTAAGCCTACAGTGACTCTGATGCTTGAGTCTATTATAGAAAGGAGGGTAGTAAGTATGGTTAATGGAACTGTTAAGTGGTTTAACGAAACCAAGGGTTATGGCTTTATCACCAGTGAAGACGGCAGCGATGTGTTTGTCCATTATTCTTCCATTCAGGATGATGGGTTTAAGTCTCTTGCCGAGGGTGATTCAGTCAGCTTCGATATCGAACAGGGCCCCAAAGGTCCCAAGGCAATTAATGTTGTTAAGATCTGAATACCTGTTGAAAGCCCCCTTTGCGGGGGGCTTTCATTTCCGGAAATTTGCTGGTCGTATTGATTTATGGAGGGTGCCGCAAAATCTAAGACGGGTTGGATTAGGGGGATTGTAGCTATCTATGCCTTCTAAATCTAAGTGCTTTAATCCTTCGTTTCTTTGCCTCTATCCGTTTCCGCTTCTTTTTTTCAGAGGGCTTTTCATAAAATCGCCTCTTTTTTACCTCCTTAAAAAGACCTTCCCTTTCTAACCTACGTTTCAGATCCTTGATGGCTTTTTCAATATTGGAGTCTATAACTCTTATCTCCACAACAAGTCATCTCCTTCCTCTTTCATGTCGTTATTCTCTGTCTCTGCCAAAACTTCCCCCCAAAACTTCCCTTTTGAAGAAAAATAAAACCTCACGCTTTTGAGGCTGTGAGGTCTATTAACTTTAATAAGAGTATGAGTATAACATAATCAAGTAGAAAATTTCATACTGTTTACAATATGAATCTTCCGATTTGAAGATATAATACCATAGGTATTGTCTATAAGGTGCATAAGATTCATTTATGGTTTTTTTCAAGAATTTTTATTACCGTCTGCGCGTCACTCCAGGTCTGCCATTTGGCTCCCGGATTTCTGAGGAGATATGAGGGATGGAAGGTGGGGACGACGTCTATCCCGTTGTAACTGTAAATCCTGCCACGAATCCGCGATATATTACCCACATCACCCAGTATTGTTTTTGTGGCAACGTCTCCGAGGGTCATTATGACAACGGGTTTAATAATTGCTATCTGTTTTTGCAGAAAGGGATTGCATGTCCTGATTTCATCGGATGTGGGTTTTCTGTTATCCGGGGGACGGCACTTTACAGTGTTGGTTATATATACCCCCTCCCTGTTCAATCCCATTTTAACGATGAGTTTCGTGAGAAGCTGACCTGCCTTTCCGACAAAAGGCCTCCCCTGCCTGTCCTCCTCTTCACCGGGCGCCTCCCCAACCAACAAAAGCGAGGCGTCGGGGTTTCCTTCACCGAATACTATCCTTGTCCTTTTCCCTGAGAGGCCACATCTTGTACATTCTCCTAATTCATCATCCCTCAGTCTTCCGAGGGCCTCTTCCTTCATCGGGCAGGGGTTGTCCCTGCAGACGGTGTCCTTGATTTGAACCGGGAGTCTCTCAAACCCCATTGCCTCATAAAACCTGAAGACCTTTATGATATCTGGGATGCTGATTTCAGTCATCTCTCTCCCCACCTCAGTTTTTCTCTCAATACCTGGTAGTAGTCCCTCTCACAGGGGATGAGGAGCTTGGTCCTGTGGGGGGATTTCTTGACCTCTATCAAGTCATCCTTTCTTACTGAGAGGCCTACCTGGCCGTCGAGCGTTAGAAATACGTCTTCGCTGTACAGGCCCAGGCTTACCTCTATGAGGCAGTTGCATGATATGACGATGGGTCTGTTCGTAAGGGTGTGAGGACAGATGGGGGTGAGGACAACGGAGTTCATGGCAGGGTGAAGAATAGGTCCGCCGGCAGAGAGGTTGTAAGCGGTTGAGCCTGTAGGGGTGGATATGATGAGCCCGTCTGCCTTGAAGGTGGTGACATAGGTATGATCAATATATGTTTCAAGGTCGATTATTCGTGCAAGCGCACCTTTTGTAATGACAACATCGTTGAGAACCGTATAACTTGCAATCACCTCTCCCCGACGAATAACGTCGGCCTCTATCATCATACGCTCTTCAACGGAACATTCTCCCTTAAGGAGTGTCTCCATTGCCGTGTACATCTCAGCCCTGTTAACCTCTGTTATAAAACCGAGACCCCCAAGGTTTACACCAAGCAGGGGTATACCCGTTTCTGCTACGAGCCGGGCTGCACTCAACATGGTTCCATCGCCTCCAAGAACCACAACAACATCGACCAACCGGGGAATTTCCGACCGCTTATATCCCTTGAAGCCCGCTCGTGATGCGGTTTCCTGCTCGATAAAGACGTTGTATCCCCTCTCGTTGAGCCAGGGAATGAGTTCCCTGAGTATCTCCAACGGCTCGGATTTTCCGAGTTTTGTTATTACGCCTATATTTTTCATTCGAGGCCTTTGATATACTCCGCGTTTCCCTTTATGCTGATCTTCCTTTTTTTATCACCTATGTCCTTTATATGAATCTCAACGGTACAATCAGGATAATCACCAAGCCTTTCGGCCCACTCTACTACGGAGATGCCGTCCCCATAGAGGTATTCATCCATCCCGGTGTTCATCGCCTCGTCGGCATCGGATAGCCTGTACAGGTCTATATGGTAGAGCGGGTACCTACCGTAATGCTCTGCAATGATTACGAAGCTGGCGCTTGTTATCTCCCTTTCAGGGATATCGACCGATCTTGCAATGCCTTTAATAAATGTTGTCTTGCCGGCACCGAGGTCCCCATAGAGGCAGACTATATCACCTCTCTTTAAGTTCTTTCCAAGGCGTTCAGCAAGTCCTATGGTGTCCGTTTCATCAGAGGTCTCGAAGGTGATCCGCAATTTACGTACCGGAGATTGCACGTATTATATCTTTTTTCCCTATAATCCCGACTATTTTACCTTCCTTCAGAACAGGAAGGAGATGAATCTTCTTTTCCGTCATTATGGTCGCTATATCATTAAGCGGTGTATCCTCTTCAACGGTTATAACCTCTCCTGAGGATATCTCAGAGACCGTTGTTGCGGTCATCTTCTTGATCTCGGCTTCAACCTTTGCATCAGACTCAAGGGGTATGAAGGCGTCGAAGATCCTTATTATCGTCGGGATATGAAAGCGTTTTTCCTGACTGATGAGATCATTTTCAGTGACTATCCCTATGAGTCTGCCTTCATCGTCGACAACCGGTGCACCGGAGAGGTCCTTTTCTATAAACAGTCTTCCCACTTCTTCAACAGATGTCTCAGGGCCTACGGTATACACCTCCCTGTTCATTATATCCCTCGCTGTCAGCATCCCTTCCTGTTGCATTCTAAACCTCCTTTATTTTGACTTTATCCCGATGAAGGCACCCTGCCTCCCGCCTGTTTTGGAGAATCTGTATGAGAAGAATCTCTCAGGGCAGCAATAGGTGCAGTCCTTCGATATCCATATGTTCTCTTCCGGGACTCCCGAAGTGATCGCCTGAAGCATATTTGCAGAAGGGAGATCAAGACATATTTTACCATTTTTTGTGATGGAATATTTTCCCTCCCCTGTTGCATCCGTGACGGATTCAAGGACGTCTTTGCCTACATCATAGCAGCACCACCTGATGGCGGGTCCGAGGGCGATGAGGGTGTTTGCGGGCATGGAACCGAAGGCCCCCGACATTGAATGGAGGGCCTTTTCAGGATTCCCTTTGAAGTGCCCCGCCAGCCTGCATGGACGGCGCCTACCACCTGCTTTTGAGGATCGTAAATGAGGATCGGGACACAATCGGCGGTGCTGATGCCGAGGAGCACCCCTTTTCTTGATGTGATTACGCCGTCGGCTATGGTTTTATCCCGGGATAAATCAAGGTTTATGATAGTGTCCGTATGCCTCTGGAGAGGAGAAAATATATCAGTTTCAGGGTAAGCCGATATCCTGCCCGGTACTTTTCCGTCTATGCCCTCCGCCCTTTCTGTAAAGAAGGCACTGATGGCGCCGTATTTGAGGTTGTCGGGTACAATCACACCGACATTATATCAAATATCCCTGTAATCGACAAAGCAAGGTCGTTTTAGCCCTGAACCCCTTCAGGATGTGCAGGTTTTTCTATCGGCGGTTTTGGGAATAAAGTGCCGATTTTATTAAAAATACGGTTTCATGTTAGACTAACATAAAAACCCGGAGGTCTTTTTATGAAGATAAATGTCAGGGGACTTAAGCATCAGGAGTCCTTGATGAAGACAGAGGATGTGGTCTCCGACAAATGTACAAACTATATGGAGGTTGAGGTCCCTGTTGATGCCTGTGGGTATGATAATTATGATTAGTGTGGTGGAGGAAGTTGGGGACCACTGCATAGCCAGGATAAAGGGCGGTTCATGTAAATGTGGATGATAATGTTCCGGGGGATTCTTGAGTAAGAAATATCGCGCCATATCCTTGAGGAGACTCAGGAGATATTCCCTGAGCAAGAGGAAAAGCAAGGTAGGGGTATCTGCTCTTGCAAAATCATATCAGGGCGGAGGAAGTTTTAAGGATTTCATCGATTCACTTCCCGGTATACTTGCTGCAAAGGATTTCAGGGAGGTTGTCCATGCCATTACAGAGGCGGTCCACCGGGGGAGGCCGGTAGTGCTCGGGATGGGTGCCCATCCCATAAAGGTGGGGCTTTCTCCTGTTATTATTGACCTCATGCAAAAGGGGGTAATAGGGGCTGTTGCCACAAATGGCGCATCTGTTGTACATGATTTTGAGATAGCCTATGTGGGGCGGACTTCAGAGGATGTGGCATCTGAGCTGAAGGATGGGTCTTTCGGAATGGCAATGGAGACGGGGAGGATGATAAACCGTGCCATTAATAAGGCCTCGGAGAGGAATGCAGGGCTTGGAGAAGCCGTAGGTGAGATGATTCTCAAGGGCAGGGCCTTTCCCTACAAGGATTTAAGTATCCTGTCTGAGGGATGCCGCCTTTCCATCCCTGTAACAATACACGTTGCAATTGGTACGGATATCATTCATATGCATCCTGAATGCAGCGGTGAGGCCACGGGCAGGGCAAGTTACAGGGACTTCAGGATATTTGCCTCTGTTGTCTCCGACCTTCAGGGGGGGGTGTTTATCAACCTCGGCTCTGCCGTTTTAATACCGGAGGTCTTTCTGAAGGCCTTAACGATTGCAAGAAACCTTGGAAACAGGGTGAATGATATAACAACGGTCACCATGGACTTTACAAGACACTACAGACCGATGATGAATGTAGTGCACAGGCCGACCCTTTCGGGTGGAAAGGGTTTTTACCTGACGGGTCATCACGAGATTATGTTCCCCCTTCTTGCAGCAGCGGTGAAGGAGAGTCTGGGTTTCTGAGAATGAACCTCCCAGCCGTCCCGATATTTCGGGACAGGGTATTGAAAACGTAATAAGAATCTTAAGATAGTATCTTAATTATGAGAGGTGTGTCAGAGGGTGAAGGAACTTATTGAGGATTCAGAAAAATATCTGATGAATACCTATAAGCGGTACCCAGTTGTCCTGCGGAAGGGCAGGGGGTGCAGGGTTTATGATGTAAGGGGCAAGGAGTATCTTGATTTTGTTGGTGGAATAGCAGTTAATGTGCTTGGCCACTGTCACCCAAGAGTGGTGGTTGCCCTCCAGAAACAGGCACAGAGGCTTATTCACGTCTCGAACCTCTATCATATCGAGCCGCAGATCGGGCTGGCAAGGCTGCTTGTTGAAAGCTCTTTTGCCGATAAGGTCTTCTTCTGCAACTCCGGCGCAGAGGCTAATGAGGCTGCCATCAAGCTTGCAAGGAAGTACTCAAGGGATCATTTCGGGGAAGGGAGATACGAGATAATCACCGCTTTGAACTCTTTCCACGGAAGGACTATGGCTACCATAACCGCTACGGGACAGAAACGGTTTCAGGAGGGCTTTGAGCCGCTCCTTCCGGGGTTCAGGCATGTCCCGTTTGATGATATCAAAGCCCTCTCAGACTCCCTCGATGGCAGGACATGCGCTGTTATGCTCGAGCCGGTTCAGGGAGAGGCCGGCATAAGGATACCTTCCGGAGATTATCTGAAAGAGGTAAGAAGGCTTTGCCGCGAAAGAGAAGTTCTCCTCATACTGGATGAGGTTCAGACAGGCATAGGCAGAACGGGAAGGTTGTTCGCCTATGAACACTATGACATTGAACCGGATATAATGACCCTTGCCAAGGGGCTTGGCGGCGGTGTTCCCATTGGTGCAATGCTTGCCGGGGACCGGGTAGCCGCTTCATTTGTTCCAGGTACCCATGCATCAACCTTTGGTGGGAACCCACTCGCTGCCAAGGCTGCCCTGGCTACCGTGGAGACCGTCCTTGAAGACGGCATCATACTTGAGGAGTGCAGGAGAAAGGGCGGGTACTTTTTAGGGAAATTATATGCGCTAAAGGAAGAGTTCTCAGGTGTAATAGCCGATATACGGGGGATGGGTCTCATGATTGGGCTGGAGCTTACAAGGGACTGTTCGTCCATTGTTGATGCGTGTTTGGAGAGAGGTGTTCTGATAAACTGTACAGCGGGAAACACCATAAGATTTACACCGCCGCTTATAGTAACCGAGCAGGAGATCGACACAGTGGTGGATATACTGGAGGATATATTCTGGAGGCTTTCATGAAGAGAGACTTTCTCAGGTTGTGGGATCTGAGTGAAGAGGAGATTTACGCTATAATCCAGAGATCGATAGAGTTGAAAAGGGGTGTTGATCCCGGCAGCTGTCCCCTTATCGGAAGGAGCGTCGGGCTCATTTTTGAAAAACCCTCGACAAGGACCAGGATTTCCTTTGAGGTTGGTATATATCAGCTTGGAGGACAACCCATATATATGACCCCCCAGGAGATACAACTGGGAAGAGGGGAGACGATTTCTGATACAGCGAGGGTACTTTCCAGATACCTCAGCGGGGTTGTTATAAGGACCTTTGCCCACAGGACACTTGAGGAGTTTGCATCAAATGCCGGGATACCGGTTATTAATGGTCTGAGTGATCTTCATCACCCCTGCCAGGCCCTTGCAGACCTGATGACGATCCAGGAGAAGAAAGGGCGTGTAAGGGGGTTGAAGATTGCCTATATAGGCGACGGTAATAATGTAGCAAATTCTCTTATAGAGGCCTCCGGCAGGCTCGGTTATACGATAGTGATAGCCTGTCCAGAGGGTTATGAGCCGGACGCCGGGGTCCTTGAGGATGCCGGGAGTGGTAAGGGGGAGATTGTTGTGCTCCCCAATCCCGAGGAGGCCGCCGGGATGGCGGACGTGATCTATGCGGATGTCTGGGTCAGTATGGGGCAGGAGGCTGAGACGGAGAAGAAGAGGCAGAGGTTCCTACCCTATCAGGTTAATTCCCGGCTGCTTGGCTGTGCAAAGAGTGATGCAATCGTGATGCATTGCCTGCCTGCTCACAGAGGAGAGGAAATTACCGATGAAGTCATCGACGGGCCTCAAAGTGTAGTGTTTGATCAGGCCGAAAACAGGCTGCATACCCAGAAGGCCCTCCTCGAGTTTCTGCTGAAATGACCAGGCGTTAAACCCGGTTTTTTTCACCCAAATTGAGCGATTTTATGGCTGTCAGGTACAACGGTATAGGGTTTTCACTCATTCTCGTCCCGACATCAGGTCGGGACTCCGAGGCAGTTTTATCACCGTAATGAGTACGGGATAAAACTGGAAGCCGTTCAAACCCGATACCTTGTACCATCCGGTACTTGAATGGTCTCTTAGTACACTATTTCATAAATATGATTGCGTATTCTCTTCAGCAATTGTTTAATCCCCCCTTTAGCAAAGGGGGAGACCTGAGAGGTTACGATATTCTAAATTTCTTAGCATTAAAATGCGTCACCGAGCTTACGAACAAGAGCACTTAGTGTCGCGTCAACTCTCGATTGTCATTCCGGCTTGTCCGGAATCTAAGAGGAGTATGATTCCCGACGTAGCGGGAATGACAATTCAAACACCCCGACATTACAAGGTTGACACGACATTAGGTAAAAGAATCGCTCAATTCAGGTTTCGATAAGCTGCTGATTGATGAACTTGAATTACGAACCGATGCCCTTTATGACCCAGGATAACACGTTTTCAGGTGAACATTTCCTTCAGGTAATACCCCTTGGAGGGGTGGAGGAGATTGGTCTGAACTGTACCGTATTCAGGTACGGTGACCATATCCTTGTTGTGGATGCCGGAATCATGTTTCCCGATGATGAGATGCCGGGGGTTGATTTTGTTATTCCGGATTTTTCATATCTGAAGGAAAACAGGGACATGGTGAGGGGGATTGCGATAACCCATGGACATGAAGATCACACGGGTGCGCTCCCCTTCCTGCTAAGGGAGGTTGGGGCGGATATTCCTGTTTTTGGGACACCCCTTTCCATCGGGATGATAAGGGAGAAGCTCAAGGAATACCATATCAGGGGTAGGCTTGTTCCTGTCAGGCCGAGGAATTCAGTTCCTGTGGGCCCTTTTGTTGTTGAGTTTGTCAGGGTTACACACAGTATTGTCGATGGTGCGGGACTCGGGATACATACGCCCCTCGGACTGGTAGTTCACACAGGTGATTTCAAGATCGATCCTACACCTGTGGATGGAGAGCTGCTTGACTTTGGGAAGTTTTCCGAATTCGGTGACAGGGGAACCCTCCTTTTAATGTCGGACAGCACGAATGCAGAAAAGGGGGGTTTTACATTTTCAGAGAAAGAGGTGCGGAGGGCCTTTGAGAATATCCTGTTCACAGCGACCGGAAGGATTATAGTCGCTACTTTTGCATCTAATATCCACAGGATACAGCAGATTGTGGATGTTGCATGCAAATATGGAAGGAAGGTTTCTATCTGTGGCAAAAGCCTCGTCTCCAATGCCGGGATTGCCCTGGACCTTGGGTATCTGAAGATGCCCGAGGATACCTGGGTAAGGCTTGATGAGATACTCAAGCTGCCGGACAGGGAGGTCGTGATTATAACGACAGGCAGCCAGGGCGAACCTATGAGTGTGCTTTCAAGGATTGCAACGGATGAGCATAAAACCATAAAGATAAGGCCGGATGATACAGTGATTCTTTCATCGAAGATGATTCCCGGTAATGAGAGGTCGATTGGGAAGATAATCAACCATTTGTTCAAGAGGGGGGCAAATGTAATCTACGAAAAGGTCTCGGAGGTTCACGTATCCGGCCATGCTTCAAAGGAGGAATTGAAGCTGATGCTGAACCTTGTGCGTCCCAGGTACTTCATGCCTATTCACGGGGAGTTCAGGCACCTTGTTTATCATGCCCAGCTTGCTGAAAAGCTTGCCATTCCCCGGGAGAACATATTTTTTATGCAGGACGGTGAAGTGCTTGAGATAAACGACGGGTCTGCCGGAAAGAACGGTAAGGTGGTCTCCGGCAGGGTGTTCATTGACGGCAAGGGTGATATTGAAGACGTGGTTTTGCGAGACCGGAGGAAACTTGCCCATGACGGCATCCTCCTTGTAATAATGGCCATGGAGAAGACCAGCGGCAATATTGCTTCGGGACCGGACATCGTTTCGAGGGGCTTTGTCCCTGAGGAGGCATCAGCCGCACTCCTTGAAGATGCCCGGAGGATTGTAGCCGATACCGTAAAAGGGTTGGAGCCGGATCTGAAACAGGATGTCTCCATAATTAAGGCCAAGATCAGGAGTGTGTTGAAGCGTTTTATCTATAAAACCATAGACCGGCGTCCGATGATTGTTCCCATTATATTTGAAATATAGGCGTCTTTCGGGGTAATATACACAACTGGAATATATCGGGTTCCTTTGTAAAGCCGTGCCTTCTGTAACACTGAATGCTTGCGCTGTTTTCTCTCAAGGGGTAAGGTCGCAAAGACCCGCAAGTCAAGCTCTCCGACCAAAGGTCGGGGCTTTCGGCAAGGTGCATTGTAAATACCTTTTCTCTTTAGTATGCTTTCATAATGTCGGTGTTAGCTCGGTCTTGCAGCAACTTCACTGACTCCAGGAGTTTAAAAGTAGATGACTAAAGGGTATAAAGTAGGGATATTAATCGTCGTACTTGCCGCTGTTGTCGTTGGATGTGTTGAACTGAAGCGTTCAGCCCCCATCATTTCCCAGAAGAAATATGAAAGGATGATAGCGGGGAGGTTCGATGCAGAGTATGTCGGCACCGGCAACTGTCTTTCCTCCTGTCATGCTCATGACGAGATAAGGGCTGCCTTTGAGTCAAGCACGATGGGAGTGCAGTTGAGCAGGGAATCCGGTCTCCCGATTGTTGATTGTGAATCCTGCCATGGCCCGGGGAGTCTTGCTATAAAGGGGTTGTCAAAGCAGGTCGTTGAAGAGAATTCTAAAAAGGGGATAAAGACGGAATGCAACTACAAAACCCTCATCGATATAAAGAATCTCCCGGCGCCCGCAAAAAGCCTGATCTGCCTGAAATGCCATACCGCCAACGCCACCTTTAACCTCCACGAGTGGAATGCCGGGGTCCATGCAGTCAATGACGTTTCATGTTCGGACTGCCACAGGATTCATCAGGGGCCGGACTTAAAGCTAAAACCAAGAGAGACGGCCGGGATGTGTTTTAAATGTCATGAGGACATCGCTGCATCCTTCAGGCTACCAAGCCATCATCCCGTACCGGAGGGGAAGATATTCTGTTTTGACTGTCATAACCCTCATGGAACAACTACGGGCAGGCTCCTCAAGGGACAGTCGGTAAGAGATACCTGTACAGCGTGTCATGGTGAAAAAGAGGGTCCCTTTCTTTTTGAACACGGGGACCTCACGCAAGACTGTCTGAACTGCCATACGCCCCATGGATCTCCCAACAATAACCTCCTTACGGTAAGGGTCCCTTTCCTGTGTCTTCAATGTCATGAAGGACACAGGATAAATACTGCTTCAGGGGCAGCGGCCGGCAGAGAGGTCAAGCGCTTTTTTTATACAAAATGCACGAACTGTCACAGTCAGATCCACGGCACGGACATTCCTTCACCAAGCGGTAGGGGCCTGTTTATTCAATGAATAGGGTTTATCCTTATAAAACGTACGGTCCGGATATCACGGAAACCTTTCTGATGTTGATCCTCATTATACTGTTGAACACAGGGACGGTTTCCGCCTTCGAACTGCAGGTCGGTCACCCGTATAAGCCGACGTATTCCCTGGGGGTGGGTTATAACTTCACAAGAGTCGATGGATCCAAGCGGGTGATTGAGTACATGGAGGATGATGATTCACTGGTGATAGAAGGGGTGCTTGAGGCCTATCCACTCCCTCACAGGTTGCACCTGGAGGTGTTTGTATATTCCGATGACGACCTCTACCTCGATACAGGGTATTCCTACAGGGACCTTATACTGTCGCGGTTAGTCCTTACGGAGTTTGTACATAACACGGCTCATTCCCTTTTTCCCGCTACTGATCCTTCGGAAGAGAGGCGTTATCTTGACCGGGACAGAGGGGGTGAATACGAGGAAGATATAAAGAATGCGGTGTTCAATCTGAGGTTTAAATATCCAGGGTATCCCTTTCATTTATTTGTAGGATACCATGGTTATTACAAAAACGGTGAGAGACAACAGAGGTATCTGATAGGTACGTTCGGGACGGAGATGACGGTGACCGCCGATGTGCGTAGAGTAAAATATGAAACCGCTGAGGTTAACTTTGGTGCAAACGGTCATTTCGGCCCTATCGAGATCGAGTATACCCATGGAGAAAAGAACTTCAGCCCCGGAGGTGAAACATCCATGAGTGATATGTATCCGGAAACCGGATACAGACCCGGGGACGTATATCAACATAATGTTATCCCCGAATTCAGGGGGTCGTCGGATTTCATCAGGATTCATACCTCCTATACGGGAAGCCTTGTTTCATCTGCAACTGTGGGGAAGATAAGCCATCGTAATACATTCAGCGGTGTAGAGAGGAGCAGCCTTATAGGTGCAGGTCAGGTCAGTTATATCCCGATTCCTGAACTCGCTTTTTTCCTGAGATACCGTTACCGTGAAACGGATGAGGTCAATCCTGATGAAACCACACTTTACGGTTTGAACAGTACTGTGACAACCGGGGTGAGGAAGGCCCCGGACATAAAAAAACATGAACTCTCACTTGATATAAGGTCACGCCCCTTCAGAAGATTCAATATAGCAGGAAGCTTTTCTATTGCCGACATCAAACGTTCAGACACGGACGGATGGATGCTTCTTGACGCCGATACAGTAAAAAAGACCTTTTCAATAAAGGCCTTTGGAAGGATTTTAAAGGGGCTGAAACTAAGGGGACAATACATATTCACCGATAACCGGAGGCCCCTCTACAATTCAGAGCCGGAGAGGTCTCATGAGGTCAGGTTGTATGGCAGTTACACCCTCTCATCCTGGATGACAACGACCCTGTCTTATAAAATCAGATGGGACAGAAACGATAATCTCAGGTATTTTGACGGTGGCAATGATGTCCTGATCGAGGATGGCGAGAGGAACAACACCATGCAGAACGTCCTCTTTCTAACATCGTTTTTCCCCTTTGAGAAAACGTCTTTTACTGCAGGGTTCGGGTTTTACAGAAACGGGATAAGACAGTCACTCCTTTTTTCAACTTTTGCAGGAGATGGATCATCCAACCCCGGTTTGTCCGTTATGGAGGACGGGGTTCCCTATAATGATGAGTCGAGGATCTATATCCTGGGGGTAAGTCAGAAAATCAATGACCGTCTTGACCTGACTGCCGGGTTGTTTCATACAAACACAACGGGCAGGTTCAGGACGTCCACTGAACCCGCCGGTGATATAGGCTCTTTTTCCAGTATCAAGGTTAAGGATACGGAACTCTCTTTGAAGTTGAACTACGGTTTCCCAGCGGGAATGAGACTGGAATCAATTGTTGTGTATGAAAGGTATACCGATGGGATCGAAAGCAGCAATAACGGTAGTGCATATCGTGCGATGATCCTGCTGTCTAAAAAATGGTAGATTCTAAGCGTGGAGGTAAAGGGACTTGTCTTTTCATTCAGACAGAAGCCTGAAGGTCTTGATGCTGTGGCTGGGCCTTTTGTTTTTTTTGCTTGTGCCGTCGTCTCTTTTTGGTCAGGAGAAAACCACAATCGGGGTGGTTTTTTCTGCGGATATCCCTTTTTACAGTGAGATCCACAGCGCCTTCATCAAGCGGCTCAGGAAAGGAGGATATCTCGATAGACTGAATATCCTTATACAGAAACCAAATCCTGATGCAATTGCCTGGAGTAATGCCATCAGGAAGCTCCTTGCCTATGATGCCTCCATAATAGTGGCTTACGGTTCCGGTGCTGCCGATGCAGCCCGGTATGAGGTCCATTCCACGCCCCTTTTGTTTGCAGGTGTTTATGAACCCATAAAAGCAGGACTGAAGACAGGGAATTTCAGTGGTGTCGGATACAGGGTTCCGGTATCGAGTCTTATACGTTATTTGAAAAAAGTCGTTCCTGTAAAGAGGATCGGCATAATATATTCCAAGATCGAGAAGTCCTCCTTTATCGAGGCAAAAGAGGTTGAAAAGACATGTAAGACATTTTCAACGGAATCCGTGCTTTTAGGGATCAGGAATTCCTCTGAAATCAGAGAGAAGCTGAGGCTTTATTCAATAGATTCCCTGTTCATAACCGGTAGCGCAGTGCTTGCAAAAAACATGTCTTCCTTTTCCAACCTCCTGGAGAAAAAGGGGATAAGTGTTGTAACAACCATGGGTGGGCTGGAGCAGGAAGCACTTATATCCCTTTATACCAAGCCCTCCGGACAGGGGATTGTGCTTGCCGACAAACTGATCCGGTTATTGAGAGAGGCTGATTTGCGTGGGAAGGCAGGGCAGATAACGATTCTTATGAAAAACAGACTTGTTTTTAACCTCAAGCTTGCGAGGAAACTGGGCCTTGATGTGCCGGTAGAACTCCTTACTGAATCCGACAGGTTGATCAGGTGATGAGATATCCAAGGTTTATAGTTGGCGCCATATTGTTTGCCGTCTTAACACTGTCCCTGTTCAAAGGTTATGCTCGGGCCGGGCAGGATACACTGCTGCTTGGCCTGATTCCTGAGCAGAACATCTTTCGTCAGATGGACAGGTTCAGGCCCTTTGCCGGATATCTATCTGAGCGTTTGGGCATAAAGGTGAAACTGACAATACTGAGCCGGTACGGGGACATTATAGACCGGTTTAACCAGAGAAAGATGGATGGCGCCTTTTTTGGAGACCTCACGGGTGCCCTTGCCATAAAAAAGCTTGGGGTGATACCCCTTGTGAGATCGGTTAATCTTGATGATTCGTCGGTTTCCAGGGGTTATATTATAGTACGTAAGGACAGTGGAATAAAATCCATAGCGGATATGAAAGGGCGTGTAATGGCCTTTGTTGACAGGGCGACGGTTACGGGATACCTTTTCACCCTGGTATATTTAAGAAATAAAGGGGTTAAAAACTTGAAACATTTCTTTTCCGAGTATTACTTTACCGGGAGTCATGACTCAACGGTATATGCCGTTCTTGATGGAAGAGCGGACATAGGAAGCGTTAAGAGTACGGTGTTTGAATCTCTTACCAAAAGAGATCCGACGATTAAGGAAGAACTCAAAGTAATAGCGGAATCCCCTCCCATGCCTGAAGGCACTCTTCTGGTCAGGAAGGGCCTTTCCGATGAATTAAAGAGAAGAATAAAGGAGGTTACCCTCTCAATGGATAAGAATAAAGAGGGGAGGGAGGTATTGCTGAAGATGGGTTTGAAGGGGTTTGTCGAGGCTGGTAGGGGCGATTTTTTACCTGTTTACAAGATGATTAAAAGGCTTGGAATGACTGTTGACGATTATCAGTACAGGGTCAAATAAAGAAGATCTACAATGCGCAGAAAGATAACAAGATACCTCTTTTTCATCTTTTTGCTTTTTGGTATAGCCGGTGGTATAGCCGTTATCTCCCTTACCCGTGTTTCAAGGGACCTTAAATCACTCATAACCCTTCACAGGGTCGAGATCCTCAGACAGGATCTGATCATAAACCTCCAGACCGTCCAGAAACACCTCTATACTATAGGAACATCCTTTGGTTCAGAGATTGATATTATCGTTGGAAATGTATCATCCCTCGACAGGGCGGTCACCAAATGCAACAGCTGCCATCACAGGCCGGCTTTGGCAAGAAGGTTAAACAACCTTGTGAAGTATGTGGGTAAGTATGAGGATGCCCTCAGTGCCTTTATAACCACTACTGCAAACCCTGAAAGGGTAAAACGTCTCCAGAGTGCCGCAGTCGAGATCGGGGCCGTCCTCCTTCGCGATGCAAACGAGATGACGTTTATCGCCAATGAGAAACTCCAGGAGAGGACGGAACAGGCACTCTCAGACGTCCATACGATAAAAAATTTCCTGCTCGCAAGCCTTTTTCTTACAATGCTGTTTGGTTTTATTGTGGCTGTGAGCTTAACAAAGGAGATCCTTACCCCAATTCATAAGCTGTCCGATGCTGCCCGGAGGGTATCTTCAGGCGAACTTGGTTATACGGTTAATTTCAGAGACAGTACGGAGTTTGGTCAGCTTGCAAAGACGTTTAATGAGATGAGTTTGTCCCTCAAGGAGGGGTATCAGAGGACGCTCAGCTACATGGCAAAACTCAAGGGGCTCTATAACTTAACGCTCTCTCTTCATATGGTGACGGAGGAAAAGGATATCTACCGGGAGTTGATTACCGGGGTTGCGGATCTGGTTAAGACGGACAAGGCGGTTCTCGTACTCATTGACAAGAAAAAGGGATTCTTTACACCCATGATTCCCTACTACGGTTTTAAGGAGGAAGAGATAAAGGAGATCTCATCCGAACAAACCTTTATAATGAATCTCTACAGTGAGAGTACCAGGAGGGCGCTGATATTCGGTTCTGAAAAAATTATTGACAACGGCATTTTCAAGAAGTTAAAGGGCGTTGGTAATATGCTCGTCTTCTGGTTGAGGAGGAAGGAGGAACTCACGGGTTTTTTGCTTTTGCTAAGGGAGAACAGGCAGGGATCCTTTACCGAAGAAGACGTGAGGTTATTGAGCATAATGGGTAACAACTTTGCCGTTGCCCTTGATAATGCACTGCTTTACAGGGACCTCCAGGAGCAGATGAAAAAACTCAAGGAGGCACAGGAACAGCTTATTCAGGCTGCTAAGCTTGCCGCAATCGGCGAACTTGCTGCCAATGTCGCACATGAAATTAACAACCCCCTTACAACAATACTTGGATATTCAGAGCTTCTCAGGGAAGAGGAGGATATGGAAAGTGTAAAGAGGGATCTTGCTATTATTGAGAGTGAGTCCCTCCGGGCACGGGATATCGTCAAGCAGTTGCTTGAGTTTTCAAGAAGAAGAAAACTTGAACTTTCCGAGATGGATGTGGTCGATACCATCGAGGAGGTATTGAAGCTGGTCGCTGCAAACCTAAAAGAGTCAAGAATAAAGGTTGTGAAGGAGTATTTGGAATTGCCCCCTATCATTGCGGACAGAAACCAATTGAAACAGGTGTTTCTTAACATCATGAATAACGCGATACAGGCAATGCCCGATGGCGGGACCCTGACAATCAGAACAGAGCAGTTTAACGGGCATGTTTATGTCTCCTTCTCCGACACCGGAACGGGTATATCCGATGAGGTTGCCCAGAGGATATTCGAACCCTTCTTTACGACAAAAAAAGAGAAAGGCACCGGTCTTGGCCTTCCCATAAGTTACAGAATCATCCAGGAGCATGGCGGCAGAATAGATGTTAGAAGCAGCGAGGGGAGGGGAACCATGTTCAGGATAATGCTACCGGTCAGGAGACCTTTTTGATGAATATCTCCCTGGCGATGTCCGGGTCTACCGCTACCGTAGTTTCATCGACCTGTATAACCACAGACGGCCATCTCTGCAGCAGTTTTATTGTAGACCCTGCATGAATCCCGATGGAATTCAGTCTGTTCAACCGTGCAGGGTCTGCCGGCACTATGTAGGTAATACGTCCTTGACGGCCGACCTCAAAGTCAATGAGCCTTACAACAAGTGGTGTAACATTTGTCTTGTACTTTCTGCAGCACTCACCTCTCGGGATCGGTTTTCCATGTGGACATGTGGGCGGATGACCGAGAAAGGTGCATACACTGTCCGTAAGTTCTTCACTGAGGATGTGTTCCATCCTGCAGGCATCCTCATGGATGATTTCCTCTTTCATCTCAAAGACATCGGCAAAGAGGCGCTCCGCAAGGCGGTGCCTCCTGACAATAGTCCTGGCAATCTTTTTACCTTCTTCCGTGAACCTGAGATCGTCGGCATATACGGTTACCCATTTCCTGTTTTTAAGGTCTTCAATAACATTATCTATTTCGTCGTCGTCGGAACAGGCCTTAAGTAGGGTCAGACTGTCTTTGTTTTCTTCATTGAGCACCCACAGGAGTTCGAGGGCCTCCTCGAGTCTTTCAGTTGAGATATCTTCCATAGAAAATTATAACCTATCCACTCATGTCTTTGTCCAATAATCATGGAATGAATACATGCACCTTTAAAGATAAAAAGGAATGATGATATAATACAAAGTAGGCAAAAGCGCCGGCTCTTGATATGAGGGTAAATTATAAACAGATAGTCGGAAGGTTCAGAAGGCTCAGAATCCTTGTCGTCGGGGATGTGATCCTTGACCATTATATATGGGGCGTTGTGGAGCGGATCTCTCCGGAGGCTCCTGTTCCGGTGGTTGATGTTAAGGGTGAGAACTACTCCCTTGGGGGTGTTGCAAATGTTGCTGCCAATATTGTGGTCCTCGGGGCAAATGTCACTATTGCCGGGATTATCGGTGATGACTATCACGGAAATCTGCTTCTCTCCATTCTCAGGAATGACGGCATTGACACATCGGGAATCCTTAAAGGGAACAGGCCGACAACAGTCAAGACAAGGGTCGTTGCCCATAACCAGCAGGTAGTAAGGTTTGACAGGGAGGAAAGAAAAAAAATAAATGACCGTATATTGAAAAAGCTCCAGGAGTTCATGCTATCGAACAGGGAAAGCTGGGACGGTATAATAGTGTCCGATTATAAAAAGGGTGTTGTTACACAGGGATTCATGAACTTTTTAAGGAGGGAGTTCAGGGGCCGGGAATGTTTTGTTGCTGTGGATCCAAAGGTGGGACACTTTCACCTGTACAAAGGGGTCTCGATAGTTACCCCTAACCTTAAAGAGGCATCTGAAGGATCAGGCATAGAGATCAGGGATGAGAGAACCCTCAGTAAGGCGGGAGGAAGTCTGTTAAAGAGACTCGGTTGTGAGGCGGTTTTAATAACACGTGGGGAAGAGGGGATGAGTCTCTTTGAAGACAGCAGTGTGACGCATATACCAACAGTCGCAAAGAGTGTTTATGACGTCACAGGAGCAGGTGATACGGTTATCTCCGCACTCACCCTCTCCCGTCTTGCAGGTGCGGAATTAAAGGATTCCGCTGTTATTGCAAATCATGCTGCCGGTATTGTAGTTGGGCAGATTGGTACTGCAACAGCCACACCTGAACAGATAATTCAGTCATTCAGGGAGAACACTGTTGACATTTAAGATAAACCGGGAGTTATAAAATGAACAGTAATGTTACGGAAAGACCAACGGCTGTTGCCCTGTTGTCCGGAGGGCTTGACAGCACACTTGCCGTACTTGTTCTTCTAAGGCAGGGAATAAATATAAAGGCCATCACCTTTCTTACCCATTTCGGTTGTGATATTTCAGACAACTCCTCCTGTTCTCATAACCCGATGCCCGCTGCCGGGAAGTATGGTTTCGAGGTGAAGCTGAGTCATCTTGCCGATAAATTCTTTGAGATTGTAAAGAACCCCGCGCACGGTCACGGCAGGAACATGAATCCCTGTATCGATTGCAGAATACTGATGCTTAAGGAGGCCAGGGTTTATATGGATCTTATCGGGGCCGATTTTCTCGTTACCGGGGAGGTCCTTGGCCAGAGGCCAATGAGCCAGCGCCGTGAGTGCTTCCCGATGATGGACAGAGAGGCCGGCGTAGAGGGCCTTGTATTGAGGCCTCTCAGCGCAAGGCTCATGCCGCCGTCAATCCCGGAGCTTAAGGGCCTCGTTGACAGGGAAAGGCTCTATGACTTCAATGGCAGAACCCGCAAACCCCAGATGTCCCTTGCCAGGGATCTTGGACTTGATGACTATCCTTCCCCTGCAGGTGGCTGTCTGCTTACGGAGCCGGCGTACGCATACAGATTAAGTGAGCTTTTAAGGTTTAAAAGCGATCCCGACTTCAGGGATATAGAGCTTTTAAGGATAGGGCGGCATTTCAGGACCTCTCCTGAATGCAAGGTTATCATAGGAAGAAACAAGAAAGAAAACGAGAAACTCCTATGCATCAAGTCCTGGAAGGATATTATCATGGAGGTGGAGGAGGTTGGCAGTCCTATCACGATGACAACGGGGAACCCCGGGACAGACGATCTCAGGATAGCGGCCTCTCTGACTGCAAGGTACTCCGATGCAAAATACCGGGATAGAGTGGATGTCAGGATGATGAAAGGCGATGGTGATGATCTGATGGCCCTGAAGGTTGTGCCCGCAGATGAAGAGATGCTTGAGAGATTAAGGATTTCATCAAATGGTGGCTCGAGAAAGGGACGGTCGGGGAGGATGCGTAATAATATGGCGGTTTATAATAGTAATTCCGTGTCTTGACGGCTAACCGGGACGTAGGGTGCTTTCCATCCGCTTTACAAATCCCCCGGCATTTTCAAACCCGGTCAGACGTACCCCCCTGTTTTCCGTTCCATCAGGTCTGATAAAGATAACCGTCGGTACGCCTTTGATGTCATATTGTTTCTTGATCTTTCTTGCAGACTCACTTTTGTCCTGAGTGAGGTCTACCTTCAGGAAAACAAAAGAGCCGGCATATTTTTCTAAAAGGGGAGATTTGAAGGTCTTATAGTCCAGTTCCTTGCAGGGAATACACCAGTCGGCATAAAAGTCGATAATGACCGGCTTGCCTTCCCTTTGAGCCTTCTCGATAAGTTTATCTGAATATGGTTGCCAGTGAATCATGGACGTTGATTTTACAGCGGGCTGATAGAGCCAGACACCTAAGATAACCATGCCCAGGGCAAACAATGATTTAAATATGTGAAATCCCCTTGCCTTCTCTCCTGAGTGGTCAAATACAATGAGCCATGTCCCACCGGCCACAAGGGAAATTGAGAAAAGTAAGTTATAGACATCTTTGCTGATGAGGGGATCAAGAAAATAAACCGCCATGACAATCAGAACAAATCCGAAAATTCTTCTCACCCCGATCATCCATTCACCGGAACGAGGGAGAGCGGAGATCCTGCCTGAGAAGAAGGCAAGAAAGAGATAGGGAAATCCCAGACCAAGGGCAAGAAAAAAGAACATTATAAACCCCCTGAAGGGGTCGCCGACCACAGCCACATAGGTGAGTAATCCCACAACAAAGGGTCCTATACAGGGTGCCGCCACAATCCCCATGGTGATCCCCATGAGAAGTGCGCCGGCAATCCCGCTTCTTGCCTCACCACCGGCGAGATTCATAATGAACCGGGGCACCCTTATCTCATAAAGTCCGAACATGCTGAGGGCGAGGAGTACCATTACGGCTGCAATAAATAAACTCACGATCGGGCTTGTCAACTGGGTTCCAAGCATCTTGCCGGAAAGGGCTGCAATGGTTCCAAGGATTGAGTATGTAATCACTATCCCCGATACATAGGCAGCGGCATTGACGAGCCCTCTTCCCCTGTGCTCCATACCGCCAAAATAGCTCATGGTTACAGGGATTAAAGGGTAAACGCAGGGGGTCAGGTTCAGGGCAAGGCCGCCTATAAAGATCAGCAGTAATGACAGGAAGAGTCCTTTTTCAGCGATCATCTCTGAAACCATCCCACCGCCGGGTCCTGAAGAGGCAGCGGGTAGAGGGGATGCGACAGTCCCCGTCTCCTTCTCCTGCGGGGAAAAGATCCGGGCATTAAGGGCCTGAACCAGCATCCCGTGAGGAGCTATCCGGAGGTCAAATGTGATCTCCTTATCAGCCGGCGGGAGACATATATTTTCGCTGCAGCCCTGGTATGAAAAAGTGCCTTTCAGCCGGTACGTTCCCGGTTTCATATCCCTTCCCGTCTCACCGGTTATTATGATGTAGGATGTTCCCGAGTAAAACTCGGTTTTTGCCCCTATGGAAGGGAGGAGTTTTTCTTCAGCGGGAGGAAACTTGATGTCCTTTATCTTAACTCCGGGCGGTGGGTCAAGCCTGACCACGGTGGGAATGGCAAATTCCGTTGATGGAGAATTGCTGTTTACATGCCATCCCGGGATAAGCTCCATCCCGATTGCGAGTTTAAACTCACTACCTGCAGGTATTCTGTCGGCTGAATAAAGAGGTTTTATCCTTATTATCTCTTCAGGTGTGATTGCTGAGGATATTGCAAATGAGAGGAGTAGGACAAGAACGCATATCGAGGTTCCTAATACTATGAGATCTGTTTTCTTACCTCGCACAATCTTCCCCCGAACCTTTAATCTTCTCTATGGCATGGGGGATAACATCTATAATTGTATCGATTCCCTCCTGCACCGCCTTGGGGCTGCCGGGAAGGTTTACTATCAGACATTCACCCCTTACTCCCGCAACTGCCCGGGATAGCATGGCGCGCGGGGTCTTTTGCATTCCGGCCGTTCTCATGGCCTCTGCAATCCCCGGTATCTCACGCTCGATCACCTCGATGGTGACATCAGGGGTTATATCGCGGGGACTGAGACCGGTTCCACCATTGGTGATTATGAGGTCAACACGTTCGGAAAGCTTTATCAGCCGCTCAGCGAGGATCTCCTTCTCGTCAGGAATGACCTCGTATTCGGCAACGGATATCCCATTGGCCTGAAGGGTATTCCTTAACAATTTACCACTTTCGTCAGTGCGCTCTCCCCTTGAGCCCTTGTCACTGAGTGTGAGTATTGCAGCTATTATTTCAGTCATTTGAGGATGATTGCCTTCAGAACCTGTCCTTTGATCAGGGAGGAGTTATACTGCCTGAGACAACAGGGTCCCCAACCTTCAGTTTTCCACCACTGAGAACCCTGATAAATATCCCTTCCTTCGGCATCACACAGTCTCCAGCCTGGTAGTAGATCTCGCACCTGCTGTGACAGACCTTGCCGATCTGGGACACCTCTGCTTCAATATCTCCTATCTTTAACCTTGTTCCAACGGGTAAAGCGGGAAGGTCTATGCCTTCGGTGGTTATATTTTCTGCAAAGTCCCCCGGTCCTACATCGAGTCCGAGCTTCTGCATCTTTTTTATGCTTTCCATGGCCAGCAGACTTATCTGGCGGTGCCATTCGGATGAGGCATGGGCGTCGCCTTCGATACCGAAATTTTCACGTATCTCGACCTCATGTACCGGTTTCTTTCTGACACCTTTCCGGTCGCTTATGTTTATTGATATAACCCTGGCAGATGAATTCATTGAAGCGCCCATACAAAAGAATAACATAGTGTCTGGATGAGAAACAAGATTTCTGACCTGTATTATTCGTGAGGGGATTTATAAAAAGGCTCTGACTGTAAGGCCCGCATGGCTTCCGGGCCATTCCTTACTATACACTACGGAGGCGAGGCCTCTTAACCGCTCAAGGTCAATACAGCGGTCCTTATAAGGAGTGTCTGTTGCACTCTATCGTTATTCCCGGGTTATATACTCACCTGAAATCGATGATAAAAACGGTTGATATGTTGAAGAGGGCGAGAGCCTGTATCCCTGTTTAGAAGAAGTCTGTCGGTGTGTTTGGCTAAAGACATCCTCCATGAATAAATTCCCCTCTTTAGGTTATAATTTAAAGTTGTGTATAAGCTCAATTTCTTGTCTGTCATTCCGGCAGTCCTTAAGCCGGAATCCGGTATTTTCAATGCCTTCTGATGCCCCGAACGCTTTTTGGGACATGACGACAAAAAGACATTTATACACAGACACTGATTAAAATTCCGATTCTCCAAAAGGCAGTCATGTATGAAAAAGAAAGAGACTGACGGAAAGGTGTATCTTGTCGGGGCAGGCCCCGGCGATATAGGGCTTCTCACCGTAAAGGGGATGAAGTCACTTCAGCGTGCCGATGTTGTGGTCTATGATTTCCATCTCAATGCCCAGATCCTGAACTACATAAAGGGTGATGCGGAGTTCATTTATGCTGGCAAGAGGGGTGGGCATCATGAGATGACCCAGGATCAGATAAACAGGGTCCTTGTGGAGAAGGCAAAGGCCGGGAAGACGATCTGCCGTCTCAAGGGTGGTGACCCCTTTATATTCGGAAGGGGAGGGGAAGAGGCAGAGGTGCTTTCGGAAGAGGGGATAGAGTTCGAGGTCGTTCCGGGTATAAGTTCTGCTGTTGCAGTTCCCGCCTATGCCGGTATACCGCTTACCCACAGGGATTATGCATCGTCATTTGTTGTGGTTCCCGGCAATGAAGCATCGACAAAAAAGGAGAGCAATATAGACTGGGAAGCGCTTGCCCGTCATAGGGGGACGATCGTCTTTTTAATGGCTGTGAAGAATATCGATGTTGTATCTTCGCGTCTTATCAGCAACGGTAAATCAGCGGAAACACCCGTTGCCGTGACGCGCTGGGGAACAAGGGCCGAGCAAAAAACTATTGTTTCAACCCTTGGAGAGATACCCGGAATCATGAAAAGCGGTGAGATAAGACCCCCTGCTGTGGTGGTTGTGGGTGATGTAGTGAGACTCAGAGAAAGGCTTTCCTGGTTTGAGAAGAAGCCGCTCTTTGGTCAGAGGATACTTGTTACGAGGGAGAGCCTTTCCGGTTACGAGAGACTCGAGGATCTCGGCGCCGAGCTAATCCAGTTTCCAACCATCAGGGTTGAGCCTCCCTTAACATGGGAGTCACTTGACAGGTCCATCGAGGGGGTCGCCCACTATGACTGGGTCGTTTTTACAAGTGCCAATGGTGTCGGCTTTTTCTTCGAGAGGCTTTTAAATTCCGGGAAGGACGGGAGGGACCTCAAGGGGGTCGGTGTATGTGCCATAGGGCCCAAGACCGCCGGCGCTGTGCGTTCATTCGGTATCATTCCTGATCTGGTACCCGATGAATTCAGGGCTGAAGGACTTATTGCCGCCTTTGGCGGTCCGGATGGACTGAAGGACCTGAAGATACTCCTGCCGGGGGCCGAACAGGCAAGGGACGTTTTCCCTGAGAAGGTCCGTGAGTCCGGAGGTCATATAGACACACCTGTTGCATATCGTGCCCTCAGGCCCGAGGGTCATTCAAGGAGGATACAGCGATTCCTGAAGGAGGGCAGGATTACAGTGGCAACCTTCACATCAGGCGCAACCTTTAATAATTTCTGTGATATTGTGGGGGATGGCTGCAACGGGATGCTGAGGAATGTAAGGATTGCAGCGATAGGACCCGTGACTGCAAGGGCCATTGAGAAGAGGGGTTTCAAGGTGGATATAATGCCGGAAAACGCCACTGTCGAGGCACTGGTCGAGGAAATAATAACCCATATGCAGAGTTCAAGTATCAACCCGGCAACAAAATAGTCTGTCATGTCCTGAAAGGGAGCAGGCTACAAGATTGCAGGTTAACGTTTTGAAGCGGAAAAGCCTTAGCTTCTCAACCGGCCGCCGGTTTTCTCCTTGAGGAACTTGATCAGGCTGTTATGGACGCTGTCAGCCTCCTCGTCTGTCAATGTCCTTTCACTGCTTCTGTAAATGATGGTGAGGCCAAGGGACTTTTTGCCTTCATCGATGTTTTCCCCTTCGTATACGTCAAAGATCCAGAAGTCCTCAATCAGCTCCGAAGGGAACTCAGTTAGGTGTTCCAGCACCCTGTGTGCAGGTATAGTGCGGTCAATCAGTAAGGCGATGTTCCTCTGTATGTAGGGGAATCTGGGCAGAGGTTGAAACTTCTTTGTAACCGATAAATGACTCCCCGCCTCTGTGAGGTCAAGCTCAAAGAGTCCGACCTCTCCCCTGAAGTGCTCTAAATCAAGCCTTTTCTGTACGCCGGGAGAGAGGATACCGGCAAAACCGATCTTTTGCCCGTTGCATACTATGTCCGCTGAACGTCCGGGATGCAGGAACGGTTCTCCTGTCGGGATGAAGGAATAACCCCCAAGACCCCATATCCCGAAGGCCTTTTCAACCAGCCCCTTAATTATAAAAAAGGTCTCGGTGCCGTCCTCCCACAGATGCTGTCCCGGGGTGTATAGATAAACAGCGCCAAGTTTTACCCTTTCTTCAGGGAGTTTGCCTTTGCCGTTGATGAAGACCTTCGATATTTCAAATAGTTTTATATCCCGGATACCCTGATTGAAGTTACTTACAAGGTTTCTTGCAAGTGAAGGCAGAAGAAAAGTTCTGAGCACGGAATCATCAGTGCTTATGGGGTTAAGAATTCTTACTGTGTTCCTTCTGAAATCGGCAGGGTCCAACTTCAGGATATCAAGGAAGACAGGATTGAGGAAGCTGTAGTTCACAGCTTCACAGAAGCCTGAGGATATCATCAGGCCCTTTAGCCCCTCTATGTCGAGGGCTCGGTCCTTTAACACCTGACCAATCGGCGCGGACGGGAGGGTTGCAGGTATTTTATCATACCCGTAATGCCTCCCTATTTCCTCTATGATGTCCGTTTCATTTTCTATATCAACCCTGTAGGAGGGCACGGTCAGCATCGCCCCTTCTTCATCCTGCCCGGATATGGTAAATCCAAGGAGTTGCAGGATTCTTATTGTGTCTCCTTTGCTTACAGGCAGCCCCAGCAGTTTTTCAACCCTGCTGAACCGTACTTTAACCTCTTTTGGCTTGACCTTTTCAGGATATACATCGATCCTTTGTGAGACGGTGCCGCCGCAGACCTTCTTTATAAGAAGTGCAGCCCTGTCAAGGGCCGTTATCAGCCCTTCTATGTCCGTGCCCCTCTCAAACCTGTAGGAGGCCTCTGTTCTCAGGCCTATCCGCCGGGATGTGCGTCGTATTGATGAGGGTTCGAAGAACGCACTTTCGAGAAAGAGATCGGTGGTATTTTCAGTAACCTCGGTATCCAGGCCACCCATTATTCCTGCAATAGCCACGGGTCTCGTGGCATCCCATATCATTAAAGAATCCGGGGGTAGTTTCCTCTCCATACCGTCGAGGGTCCGGAATACATTACTGCCGTTGGCAGTATCAACCCTGATGGTTTCGTTCTTCAGGGTTGCGAGGTCGAAGGCATGGAGGGGATGGCCAAGTTCGAGGAGGACGTAGTTCGTTATATCGACAACGTTGTTGATTGACCGGATGCCGGCCCTTTCAAGACGGTTCTTTATCCATCCGGGGGACTCACCTATCGTAATCCCTCTGATAACCCTGCCGGCATAGCGCCTGCAAAGCGGTGAGTCAATAATAACCTGAAAAGTGGTTTTGAATTCCTCTTTAATTTCCGACTCAGGTATCCTGATTTTCCGGCCGGTTGCCGCCCTCAACTCACGTGCCACACCAAGCACGCTGAGGCAGTCAGGCCTGTTGGGTGTTATGTTGACCTCAAATACGGGCGCTCCTCCCGTTGCGGTGTTCTCGCCTTCAACCTCAAGACCTGTCATAGTGAGGATACGGGAGAGTTCATCAGTCCCTTCTTTGAGTTCGATAAAGTCGTTAAGCCATTCAACGGGTAATAACATGTTTATGTCTCCTGAAACAAGCGGTCACGGTAGAGTTTATATGAAGGAGCCGGATAGTGTCAAATCTTCTCGTTTTTAATGGCATCAGCCACCTGTACGACCCTTACCATCTCCTTTACATCATGAACCCTTACTATATTAGCGCCGTTAAATACTGAAATTGCAACAGCCGCCGCGGTTCCCTCTAAACGGTCGGCAGGCGCGGCCCCGTCGAGGATGAGGCCTATGAAGGATTTCCTTGAAGGGCCTACAAGTATCGGTCTGCCGAGTTCCGAAAGGGTGTGGAGACCCCTGATGATCCGGAGGTTGTTCTCGGGCGTCTTCCCGAAACCGATCCCGGGGTCTATGATGATCTTATCTTCACTGATTCCATGCCACTTTGCTATAGCTATACTCCCCGAGAGGTAATCCATGATCTCACCAAAGAGATCATGATAGTGGGGGTTCTTCTGCATATTCTTCGGAGTCCCTTTGATGTGCATCACGATTAGGCCGACATCGTAACCTGCTATGGTTGGGGCCATTTCAGGATCAAATCGCAGCCCGCTTATATCATTCACTATTGATGCCCCGGCCTCAATGGCGGCCCTGGCCACGCCGGCCTTGTAAGTGTCAATGGATATCGGAGCGGTAACCTTCCCGGAGAGGAATTCGATAACCGGAACAGTCCTGCGCAGTTCCTCCTCAAGGGGGACCTCGTCGGCCCCGGGACGGGTTGATTCACCACCTATATCGATGATGTCCGCCCCTTCATCAAGCATCCGGAGAGCCCGGTCTATGGCCTTCTGACGGCCAAGATAACTGCCGCCATCGGAGAAGGAATCAGGGGTTACATTGAGAACGCCCATTACATGGGTCTTCCGGGAAAAATCAAGGCTGTGGTTCTGGAAGGAGACCTTCAAACTGCCGGGGACCTCTCTGCCCTTACTTCCTCCATCAGCTTGTCTATTTCTTTTGAATCCAGGGTTTCCTTTTCAAGGAGGCTGTTGGCAAGCCTGTCGAGTATGTCATGGTTCTCTGTCAGGAGCTGTCTTGCATTAGTATAGGCGTCGGTGACTATCTTTCTGATCTCTTTATCAATATCTTCAGCGGTTTTTTCACTGTAATCCTTGTGTTTGGAAATCTCTCTTCCCAGGAATATCATCTCTTCCCTCTTTCCGTATGTAAGAGGGCCGAGCTTGCCGCTCATCCCCCACTCGCAGACCATTTTCCGTGCAAGCTCTGTTGCACGTTCAAGGTCGTTTCCCGCCCCGGTAGTCATATGTTTAAGGGCGACCTCTTCTGCCGCCCTTCCACCGAGCAGAACACGCAGGGTCTTCAGAAGGAAATCCCTGGAATAGGTATAACGGTCATCAATCGGTAACTGCTGTGTAATACCAAGCGCCCTTCCCCTGGGTATAATGCTCACCTTGTGAATGGGGTCTGTTCCGGGGGTCAGTTTTGCAACCAGGGTATGGCCTGCCTCATGATAGGCCGTATTCCTTTTCTCCTCATCGCTTATTATCATGCTCCTACGCTCAACCCCCATAAGGACCTTGTCCTTGGCTTCATCGAAATCCTCCATCTCGACTGTATCCTTTTCCCTGCGCGCGGCAAGGAGGGCGGCCTCATTAACCAAATTGGCAAGGTCCGCTCCCGAAAAACCAGGGGTGGATCTTGCTATGACATCAAGGGAAACATTATCTGCAACCGGGATGCCTTTAGTATGTACCGTCAGGATCTCCTGACGTCCCTTGACGTCGGGAGGCGGGACTACCACCTGGCGGTCGAACCTGCCGGGTCTCAGCAGGGCGGGGTCAAGTACATCGGGCCTGTTGGTTGCCGCAACAACTATTATGCCTTCCTTCCCCTCAAAGCCGTCCATCTCGACGAGGAGCTGGTTGAGTGTCTGTTCCCTTTCGTCATGACCACCCCCGAGACCGGCGCCCCTGTGTCTTCCCACCGCGTCTATTTCATCTATGAAGACTATACATGGTGCGATCTTCTTTGCCTGTTCAAACAGGTCTCTCACCCTTGAGGCACCGACACCGACAAACATCTCAACAAATTCGGATCCGGAAATAGAGAAGAAGGGAACGTCTGCTTCACCTGCAATGGCCTTTGCAAGCATGGTCTTTCCCGTACCCGGGGGACCCACGAGCAGCACGCCTTTGGGGATCTTTCCTCCCAGCCTCGTCACCTTCTGGGGGTCTTTCAGGTAATCGATGATCTCCTGAACCTCTGCCTTTGCCTCTTCTATGCCGGCTACATCCTTAAAGGTGATTCCCCCGGTCTTATCGGAGACCAGCTTGACCTTGGCCTTGCCGAAAGACAGCGCCCTGTTGCCACCCATCTGCATCTGCCTCATGAAGAAGACCCACAGCAATGCAAGGAGCAGGATCGGTCCCCAGGAGATAAGGAAGGTTATATACCACGGGCTCTTATCAGGGGGTTTTACAACGATCTTGACATTTTTTGTGCGGAGGTCCTTTATGAACCCCTGATATTTTTCAACGTAGGTCTTGAAGCTTGTTCCGTCTTTCAGGACCCCGGTCAGTTCATTGTCCTTGATTGTTACTTCGACGACATCGCCGGCTTCCACCTTCTCTATAAAGTCTGAAAAGGGCACTTCCTTCTTCGTTTGCTTCGGGGTGCTGAGCATATCGAAGAGAAGAATCATCAGAGCGCCGATGAGCAACCATACAAAAATGTTTCTGTAGATGTTCAATTAAACCTCCTGTTTAATCAGCCCCTTTACGACCCCTGATCCGTAAGTGTTTTTCAGACGGTGTATTGATGCAGGAGGTATACCATAAAAGAGCAATATCCTTTATAAATTTTAGCATATGTAACAATCTTTTTTCCTGAATCGGGCAAATCCAGGGAAAATAGAGAGGAAAGTATTTGTTGACGGCACAGTGGGTGGACCGGGGAACAAGGGGTCTCAGGATTTGTGATTTTTGGGCTCTTTCGTGTTTTAGTTGGAGAGAGGCTTAAAATGCAACTTAAGATTAACCACAACAACCACAACGCACAATGTCATTCCGGCTTGTCCGGAATCGTTTTTTAAGAAGGATTCCCGACGCACTTCGTTTGCGGGAATGACAAAAGTTTATACACAGACTCCAATTGGAGTCTGTGTATAAACTCAATCTTTCTATCTGTCATTCCAGCAGTACTTAAGCCGGAATCTATTCTTTTCAATAAGTTCTGGATATCCCGAAAGCGTTCGGGACATGACAAAAATAAAAAACGGTAATTTATGCACATTAGACAAAGCATTACGGCATTTACAATGCACCTTGCCGAAGGCCCCGACCTTTGGTCGGAGAGCTTGACTGATTTATACGAGGATATTATAGAAACGATTCCGGACAAGCCGGGATGACGGACTGATCAGGTGTTTTCAATGCATTCTGAATCCCGAATCAAGTTCGGGGTGTCTGAATATCAAAGGTTTTGAGACGCAGTCTATTCGCTTTGCCGAGCCTGAAGCAAGACCCCGGGATTTTTAGGCACATGGTTCAGGGCCTGTCCTGAATCATGTAAGGGGTGACACTTTAATTTTAAATTTATAACCTGAATCCAAATAGTTAATAGCTATTTATTAAAGTTTTTCTTTTAAGAATTCCTTCAGTTTTTTTAAAGACATTGCCCTGTGGCTGATCTTGTTTTTTACCGAGAGTCCGAGTTCTGCAAAGGTCTCTGTGTAACCCTCAGGGACGAATAAGGGATCATAACCGAATCCTGATTCTCCCCTTGGCTGATCCAGGATGAACCCCTTTACCTCTCCCTCAAAGAAGTGGGGCTTACCGTCGAAGATCAGGCAGAGAACCGAGACGAATTTTGCTGTTCTCTCTTTTTCAGGAACGTTTTTCAGTTCTTCAAGAAGTTTTTTGATATTTTCTTCGTCTGTTGCATCTTCACCGGCATAGCGGGCCGAAAATATGCCCGGGGAACCCCCCAGGTAGTCAACTTCAAGGCCGGAGTCCTCAGCCAGTGTTTGTAGGGATGAGAAGTTGAAAAAGGTCATTGCCTTTTTCATGGCATTCTCGTGGAAGGTATGCCCATCTTCTTCCACTTCAGGGACATCTTCAAGGGAATCGAGGCCGATGAACTCTATCTTAAGGTCACTGAAGAGGTCGTTCATCTCCCTGATCTTCCCCTTATTTTTAGTAGCTATAAGTATTTTCATCGATAATCCCCTTTTGTATTTTGATAAGTTCATTAATCCCTTTCCGGGCAAGGCTTATCAGATCATCAAGTGTCTCGCGCGTAAACGGGTCTCCTTCTGCCGTTCCCTGTACTTCTACAAACTTTCCGTTTCCCGTCATGACAATGTTCATATCGACCTCGGCCTTGAAGTCCTCCTCGTAACAGAGGTCAAGCATGGGTTCTCTGTCAACAACCCCTACACTGGTGGCAGCGAGAAAGTCGTTCACGGGATTCTTCTCTATTATTCCATTTCTTACAGCATACCTCATGGCATCAACAAGTGCAACATAGGCGCCGGTTATCGAGGCGGTTCTTGTGCCGCCGTCGGCCTGGATAACATCGCAGTCGATCCAGACGGTTTTTTCTCCAAGTGCGCCGAGATCCATTATCGACCTCAGGCTCCTGCCGATCAGTCTCTGGATCTCGTGCGTCCTGCCCCCGATCCTGCCTGATGTGGACTCGCGCATCATTCTTGTAGATGTAGATCTGGGTATCATGCCGTATTCTGCGGTCACCCAACCCCTTCCCTTGTCCTTGAGGAAGGACGGGACCCTTTCTTCAACAGAGGCAGTGCAGATAACCTTGGTCTGGCCCATCTCTATCAGGACCGACCCCTCGGCAAGTTTGATATAATCTCTTATTAATTTTACCTGTCTTAGTTCGTCGTTTTTCCTTCCATCTCTTCTCATCGTTCCTCCTGGTGTTGGTAGAAATTCCTGTGTTGTTCCCTGCGTGGTATCGCAACCCTCTCAATCTCTGTAATTTCATTACCGAGAAAGGCTGCACCAATCCTCTGAAACCTCCCGGGGGAGTCTGTTACAAAAAACCTTCTTTCCGGTAAAGAACCGGTGTTGTTCAGCAGTTGAGCTTCGGTAAGTATATCCCGAACCGTTTGTGCGGTCTCAACAGCTGAGTCGATAAGAATAACACCGTAACCCATGAATGCCCTGATCTGCTTTTTTAACATAGGATAATGGGTGCAGCCAAGTACAAGGGTATCAATATCTCTTGATTTCAGATCCGATAAGTAGCGTTCTACAATCAGTTCTGTTATCTTTCCTTCAAAGAGCCCTTCCTCCACAAGAGGAACAAAGAGCGAACAGGCGGTTCCAAATACCTCGGTACTGTTTCCAAGGGACCTTATTGCCCTCTGATAGGCGTTGCTTGAAATGGTTGCCTCAGTTCCGATTATACCAATTCTTCCCTTTTTTGTGGCCTTGATTGCCGCCTTTGCGCCCGGGTTCAATACACCGACAACGGGAATATCGGTTTTTTTCTCAAGTGTGTCAAGTCCGATGGCTGATACGGTATTGCAGGCCACAACAAGCATCTTTATCCCGTGGTGAAGAAGAAATTCCGTATTTTCAAGTGCATATCGCATAACGGTATCGGGAGAGCGTATCCCGTAGGGTACCCTTGCGGTGTCCCCAAGGTATAGTATATCCTCTCCAGGGAGTATTTTTATTATCTCCTTGACTACGGTTAGTCCCCCTATACCGGAATCAAAGATCCCGATGGGCTTGCATGCGGTGTTTTTGCCATTTTCCCGATTATAGTTCACTGTCCGTCTGAGCCTCCTGTGAGGATTCCTGTGTAAAGAGCGATCCCAACGGTATATTAGCAAAAAAGTGTCCGCCTACTGTTTCAGCCAGTTTCCCATCTATGAGAATTACAACATCCTTGATGTCCTCTAAATTACTCATAATGGTATAGTAAATGCTTTTCAGTAACATGAACTCATCGGTGGCATCTCCCCTGAAGTTCCGTTTAAACGTCCTGTTAAAGTCAATATAGACAACATTGTCGGGTGTGACGAAAATACTGTTTAGCTTTGACCCCTCGGGGATTACCCCGGTATCAATCTTGCCTGAAAAAGCGAGGTAGTCCTTAATAAGGATATCGGCCATGTCAAGCCTTGAGAGGTTTGAGGAGACCTTTTTTTCGTATATCTCAAGCCTGTCCCCTGCAGGATAGAATATCTTCAGGATGGCATAGTTTTTGAGTATACCTTCACCTATCTCCTGCTTAATTGGTTCCTGTTCGGTACCGTTGTTCATATAGTAGAAATAGAAAACCCCAAGTCCAATGCCTGAGAGTAATACAATTACCAATAAAATTATCAGAAGACTACCCTTTTTCATATGCCTTTATTCCTTCAAGGATGGCTCTAACGATTTTTTGTATTGATTTTTCAGTATATTCGAAGAAGTCAGGCCCCGGCAGTTCTATCATAAAGGCCCGGCAGTTACTGTAAGAAAGAACGGGTAGGGGCAGGTCCCTATGTGAGACCTCGATATTGAGGTCCTTTGTCAAGGTGCTGGCGATTGCGGAGGATATCGCCCTGCTCCTGGCTACATATGGGAGCTGTGAGGCGCTAAGCAGATACGGTAACTCACCCTGATAGGTCTTTTCCGGAACCGTATAGATAACGAAATGATCGGATGTACTCAGGTGGATGGATATGACAAGGTCGGGCCTTTTCTTCCTGATCGTAAGGATCCTTTTTTTGAGGGATGTATCACTGTCCTGGTATCTTGTGAGATAGGCCTTTCTTTTTTCCCTCTTTGAGGCGTTTCTCAACCGTTTTGCCACCTTAAGCGCTATGGACTTTTCATTATAGAGGGGAGAATACAGGCCCACATCAGAGCCACCGTGTCCGGGGTCTATCACGATTGATTTTAATTCGCCGACAAAGGGTTCCTCGGGAGGACCGGGTATGATGGGTGCAGTAGCAGGTGTTTCAGGTTTTATTTCAGGTTTGGATTTCCCCTCCAGGTAAACGTCTAAAACCAGCCTTGAAGGCGACTCGAGGCGGAGGACCTTGACGTTCATGAGACCCTTTATATTGAGGAAGATGTTGTTTTCTTTTTTGTTATACTCAAAGGCCCCGATTTTGTTAGGTGCAGTGAAAGAAAAGTCCTCGGGAAAACCGATCTTGATCAGCGAGTATGATGAAGATATGGTTGCTTTTTTTAAGAGATTTTCATCGTCAGACTCAAATACTATTTTCAGGACATTGCCTTTGAGACTGTACCGCAAACTGATCTCTCCGGCAAGGAGGATATCCGCGTATGACAGAAAAAGGAGAAAGACCGTGAACAGCGCCGTTAAATTTACCAGTGTCTTTCTTTTCATAAACGTTGATTCCTCATCGGGCTTCAACATAGGTTCCTGTAAGCAGGAAGAAAAAGTTTATTAAATATGATGGACTCGTAAAAAGTCCATCGTACCGTTTCAGGATGGCTAAGTAAAAATTCGATATACAAGCAGTAGTGGTGTCGCCCAAGCGGAGGCACTTATGCTATGTTGAGCATTGGGCGTACCCGCTACGACGAAGGAGATCGATTTTTTACGACGCCATCAAGTTTGTTTTCTTGCAGCCCCTTTTAAAATTAAAGAATACTGCCTGAGAATCGGGATAGTTAGAAGCGTACATGTAGATTTTATCATAAGTACCGGAAACTTTTATAGTGCTTTCACAGCTTTCTCCTGAACAGGGCAAAGAACTTCTCGGCGGCCTTTGAGCAAAGGGGTCTTTTCAGCCAGTCTTCCATATTGACGGGGATCGACCTCTCCTTGTCCTGAATAAATAGCTTTTTCATCTGATCCCCGAACTCCCTGCTCAATATCCCGACGTTACCTTCATCATTTTTTCTCAGTGACCGGAAGTCGAGATTGGCTGAGCCTATAATACTCCACTCGTCATCGAAGATATAAGTCTTTGCATGAAGTATTGAGCCATGATAGAGGTATATCCTGATGTTTTCCCTCAGCAGGGTGGTAAAAAAGGACCTCGCCGCATAATGAGCAGCCAGTATGTCCGATTTAAAAGGTAGCAGGAGTTCTACATTTACTCCCCTTTTTGATGCACTGATCAGCTTGCCCGAGAGCTTAGGGCCGGGGGTGAAGTATGCCGTTGTCAGGCGGATGTTCTTTCTTGAACTTTCTATGCTCCAGTACAGTAGTTTTCTCAACCTCCGTCTTCCCCTTGGGGAGGATGCAAAAATGGGGATTACCGGAAAGCCGTCATGGTACTGTACTGCAGTACCGGCTATCTTTATCAGCTCTGAAGCGGAACGCTTCCAGGACTCTGCGAAGTATTCCGAGAGTTTTTTAACTACCGGGCCGCTGACTATAACACCTGTATCCCTCCAGGAAAAAGCCCTACTTCTCATTGTTTTCACTTTTCGTGACAGGAGATGAAAGCCGCTGTATTCATTGGCAATATTGAGGCCACCGGTAAATGCAGTCGCCCCGTCGATAATTATGAGTTTCTTGTGGTCTCTTCTGATATAGCCTGAAGGCTCTCTGAGGCTGAAGGGACGTGAGGGTTTCACGTTAACGCCGCTTGTCCTTAACATTTTCCAGAACTTAGACGGAGTACCGAGGGAACCGAAATGGTCATAAAGCAGGTAAACCCTGATGCCCGACCTTGCCTTTTCCATGAGTATTTCGGCAAGTCTCTTTCCTGTATCGTCGTTTCGGAAGATATAGAATTCGAGGCAGATACTACGGGATGCCCCCCTTATATGTCTGAAGATCTCATTGAAGGCTTCCGTGCCCTGATACAGGAGCTGAACCCTGTTGTCGGGAAGAAACCTCTCCCCTGTGATTGCCTCTATCTTTCCTGCTTCATTAATCATGGCCGTTTTTTTCGACGTCCGTCCGGTTCGTACGGGTAAAGCCTTTTGAATTAAAAGTGATTGTGGCCGGGTTTACCTTATGTTTGGGAGTACAAACCCTTTTGTTATTTCCCTGATATATAGAGTATAATAACGTTTATTTAATTACAAGTTGTATCCATAATGGAGAGGCACTTGGCAAATTCCTTGTCAGTCTGTTAAAATTTATGGCTTAAATTTGCTCACTCGATTTTCTAATCCAAGTTAAGGTCGGGGGTAAAACATGAAAGACAGGATTGCATTGGTAACGGGCGCCGGGAGGGGGATAGGAAAGGCCATTGCTGAAGGCTTGGCTTTCAGAGGTGCACATGTTGTTGTGGCCGATTTAAACATGGAGGATGCGGAGGGGGTTGCAGCGGCGCTCTCAGACAGGGGGGTAAGGTCTCTGGCCGTCCGGGTTGATGTCTCCAGTGAGGAAAGTGTAAAGGAGATGTTTCCCAGGGTGGTAAGTGAATTTGGTGGCATTGATATCCTCGTCAATAATGCCGGAATAACACGGGACACCCTTTTGGTAAGGATGAAAGAGGAGGACTGGGACAGCGTCATCAATGTAAACCTCAAGAGTGTCTTCCTCTGCTCCAAAGAGGCCGTCAGGATAATGGCAAAAAGGAGATATGGCAGAATTGTGAATATTGCTTCGGTAGTTGCCTTTATGGGTAATGCCGGGCAGGCCAACTATTCCGCTTCAAAGGCAGGAATCGTGGGTTTTACAAAGACGGTGGCCCGGGAGTATGCAAGCAGGGGGGTGACGGCTAATGCCGTTGCCCCGGGTTTTATAATGACTGCCATGACAGAGGCCCTCCCCGAGGATGTAAAAGAGGATATGAGGATGTCGATACCTCTCGGCAGGTTCGGGACGGTTGAAGATGTTTCAAACGCAGTGTTTTTTCTTGCCTCCGATGCAAGTGGTTATATAACAGGTCACGTGATTCATGTTAACGGCGGCATGTATATGTGATGTTGTCTCTGAATTGTTATCGGGGAAGCAGGTTTGACTTATACGGATGCATCGCATCTGGATGAAAGGGACCGGTTTTATAGGCTTTCGGTTCATAATAAAAAGACGGAGGTATTGTAATGTTGGAAGAGAAGGTAAAAGAACTCATATCGAAGCAGCTTGGGGTGGATGCATCACAGGTAACTTCTGAGGCATCGTTTGTGGAGGACCTCGGTGCGGATTCACTTGATACGGTTGAGCTGGTTATGTCCTTTGAAGAAACATTCGGAGTTGAGATACCCGATGAAGATGCCGAGAAGATCGTTAAGGTCGGCGACGCAATCAGTTATATAAAGAACAAAACAACCGCCTGATTCAAGGCGCTTTTTTCAATATTTTAGTTCATATATATTTTTACATTTTATAAAGGGCTGTATCCGGATATACAGCCCCTTTATCTTTATTTGATCAGATATTTGATCAGACTGAAAGAGCAAGGAGAGTTTTTGTGGATACACTACTTAAAAGAAGGGTTGTCGTGACGGGCCTTGGCCTCTTGAGCCCCCTTGGAACGGGTGTTGAGAAGACATGGAGTGCCCTGTTGGAGGGGAAGTCGGGGATCGACAGGATAACGAGATTTGATGTCACTGATTTTCCCGTCCAGATTGCAGGAGAGGTCGGCGATTTTGACCCTGCTGATTACATAGAGCAGAAGGAGATAAGAAAGATGGACCGGTTTATCCACTTTGCGGTCGCTGCATCACAGATGGCTATGGATGATTCCGGTTTGATTATAGACAACTCCAATGCGGAGAAGGTAGGCGTTATTATAGGTTCCGGCATCGGTGGAATGTCGACAATCGAGAAGTATCACCAGGTGCTGCTTGAGAAGGGCTACAGACGGATTACCCCGTTTTTCATCCCCATGCTGATAATTAATCTTGCAGCCGGCCGGGTTTCGATGAGGTTCGGGGCAAAGGGACCGAACTCGGCGGTCTGTACTGCATGCGCCACAGGCACGCACGCAATCGGAGATGCCTTCAGGATCATCCAGCGTGGAGATGCGGACGTAATGATTGCCGGTGGAGCCGAGGCGGTCATAAGCCCTCTCGGGATGGCTGGTTTTGCTGTCATGAAGGCACTGTCAAGGAGAAACGATGATCCGCACAGGGCAAGCCGTCCTTTTGACAGGGACAGGGACGGCTTTGTTATGGCAGAGGGGTCCGGGGTTGTGATCATTGAAGAACTGGAACATGCAAAAAACAGGGGAGCCAGGATATATGCCGAGGTAGCCGGTTATGGTATGACTGCCGATGCCTATCATATCACGAGCCCTTCACCTGACGGAGAGGGTGCCACCAGGTGTATGGATATTACGATAAAGGATGCCGGAACAAGCCCTGAAAGAATTGACTATATTAATGCCCACGGGACTTCCACAAAGTCCAATGATGAGCTGGAAACCGCAGCGATAAAAAGGCTCTTCGGAGAACATGCATACAAGCTTGCAGTGAGTTCGACGAAGTCCATGACAGGACACCTGCTGGGTGCCGCCGGCGGCATCGAGGCTGTTGTCAGTACACTGAGCGTATATAGAAACATGGTGCCCCCCACGGTAAATCTGGATAATCCCGACCCGGAATGCGATCTTGATTACGTGCCTCACGAGGCACGTAAGATGACGGTGAATTACGCACTTTCAAATTCCTTTGGTTTTGGTGGAACTAATGCCTGCTTACTCTTCAGAAAATATACTCAAGACTGAAGACTCTCTCGGTTATCATTTCAACGAGAAGAAGTTCCTCATTGAAGCCCTTACCCACAGTTCTTATGCAAATGAGCATCCCGGTAGAGGGACTCCCTATAATGAGAGGCTGGAGTTCCTCGGAGATGCCGTTCTCGGTCTTGCAGTGGTGGAGGCGCTTTACTTTTCAGAGGAAGAACTGACGGAGTCCGACATGGCAAAAATGAAGTCCTTCCTTGTATCACGGACCGTTCTTTCCGAAGCGGCAAGGGAGCTTGATCTCGGTTCTGCAATAAGGCTTGGGAGGGGAGAAGAGGGCTCCGGCGGAAGAGGCAAGGATAATATCCTTGCTGATGCCATGGAGGCGGTATTCGGGGCTATTTTCGTTGACGGCGGTTACGATGCTGCCAGGGATGTTGTTCTGAGGATACTCGATGACAGGATTGAAGAGGCTGTCAGGACAAAACAGTCCTATGACTACAAGACCGAACTTCAGGAGAGGACTCAGAATAAATATGGAACCCTCCCTGTATATAACATAATCCGGGAAGAGGGGGAGGAGCATGACAAGACATTCACTGTCGAGGTCTTTGTCGATGGAGTTTCAATGGGCAGTGGTGTCGGAAGGAGCAAGAAGGAGGCCCAGATGAAGGCTGCAAAGGAGGCCCTCGAGGTGATCGATGTTTGAGGTTGTTTGAAGCCCCTCCCGATCCGGATTATTACACCGGCAATAAAATATCCGAAACATTGATAAATGTCGCAGGGAGCGATATGATAGATTCTTCACTCATTCTCGACAGACATACTGTCTGTCTCCGAGGAAATTTCGCAATTCACCATCCGGGCGAATTTACTGCGAAATTTAAACCGTTCAGACTCTATCATATCGCTCCCTTTGCTTGATTTGAACCTTATTTATTGCCGGAAATTAGTCTCTCATGCCGGACTTGATCCGGCGTTATGTAAGGATTAATGTATTTAATTGCCGAAGTAATAAAATCAGTATAATCGCATTTTACGATGCCTGCTTGTCTTCATCACAGGGTGTTATCGTCGGGTCCGGGGGTGTGGTTCTTTTTTGTTTTTTGATACAAGCACCCGGGAATAAGCTATACCCGACAGCAGGCAGACTGTTGCAGAGGCCATTAAGGCCCTTTTTGTCCCTATGGCATCTGCAACAAAACCCAGAGTGAAGCTTCCAACAGGGACCATCCCGAGGAAAACAAGGGAGTAGACACTCATGACCCTTCCCCTTAATTCATCCGGTACCCCCATCTGTATAAAGCTGTTTGCCGTTGCAAAAAAGCTTACAAGTGTCAGACCGAAAGTCAGGAGGAGGGCCATTGACAGCCAGAACTGCGTGCTGAATGTAAAGACAATCAGCGCTACGGGAAAGATGATGGAGGCGATGGCGATGGTTCCCTGTTTGTTTCTGATATCGCCCCGGAAGGCGATTATCATCGCTGCTGAAAACGCTCCCAGCCCGGCAGCACTCATCATGTATCCCAGTCCGCTTGCTCCTATTTTAAGGACATCCTCTGCAAAAACGGGCAGGAAATGATTGTACGGGAGTCCAAAGAGGCTGAAGACTATTATTATTGATATCATGGTCATGATATCCTTCTTTCCGAGTATAAAATGGAACCCCTCTCTCAACTCATAAAGGATGTCTTTTTTGACCCCCTTCTTTGTCTTTTCTTCAATCGTCATCCCCCTGAGTGCAATGACAACCGGTATAAAACTGACGGCATTTATAAAAAAGCATGCTGAGAGGCCGAGCCTGGAGATGACAAGCCCCGCTATCAGGGGGCCGAGTATTCTGGCCCCGTGAAAAGATGCAGAGTTAAGCGCTATGGCATTCATGAGCCGTCCCTTGCCCACCATCTCGATCAGGAAGGACTGCCTTACCGGAAGGTCGAAGGCATTAATGGTTCCAATTACAAAGGCGATTGCTATTACATGCCAGACGGTTATCTTTCCCGTAAAGGTCAGGATGCCAAGGAGCAGAGGGGGGAAAATATTCAGGAACTGGGTTATGATCAGGATTGTCCTCTTGCTGTGTCTGTCGGCAAGGATACCGCCGAAGAGGGTGAAGATAAGTATGGGTAACGACAGGGCGGCGCCTGCAAAGCCGAGATAAAGGGGGGAATGAGTTAGCTGATAGACGAGCCATCCCTGGCCAACCATATGCATCCAGGTCCCTGACAGGGATATCAGCTGTGCTATCCAGAAGAGCCTGAAGTTCCTTATGTAGAATGCTGAAAATGGAAGCCTTCCTGTATCCATATAATATAATCTGTCATGCCGGCCGGCCTTAAGCCGGAATCCAGTCTTTTCAATGCCTTCCTGATGCCCCGAAATCCCCGACCTTTGGCCGGAGAGCTTGAGCGAATTTTAAGGTAAAAGCTCATGGACTGAATTCCTGCTCAAAAATGCCAGAGTCTTTTTTTCAGCGAAGCTCAGATGTTCGAGCATCCTTTCATATGCATCCCGAGAGTTGCTGTTTTTTATCGCATCAACTATGCCACGGTGCTGTTTTAGCAGTATTGCCCTGTCTTCGGTGTCGGGGTAAACCTTTTGCCAGATCAGGTTCAAAAATTCCTGCATTACATCGAATATCGTGTGCATCATGTGGAGCCATATTACATTATGGGTCGCCTTGGCTATCGTTATGTGCAGCCTTGAGTCTTCCTCTTCAGAAGTCTTGCCTGCCTCGAATGAGTCCTCCATACTTTTT
>BDTA01000116.1 GCA_002897935.1 bacterium BMS3Abin08 | reverse complement strand
TGGCTTTTCCGAAAAATGTGCGATTGTAAGCAACCCGACCGTTTACGGGTTATACGGATCGAGAGTACTTGAATCACTTCAAGGGGCAGGACTCGATGTCTATACGGTCCTGACCCCCGACGGAGAGGAGTACAAGGACCTTCTCTGGGCATACCACATCCTCAGCAGGCTTCTCAAGACAGGACTTGACAGGAACTCGGTCATCTTTGCACTCGGAGGTGGAGTGGTAGGCGACATAACAGGATTCTGTGCATCCACCTATATGAGGGGAATATCCTATATCCAGATTCCCACAACCCTCCTCTCCCAGGTAGACAGTTCAGTCGGTGGAAAGACCGGCGTGAACCATCACCTCGGGAAGAACATGATAGGGACATTTTATCAGCCGGGACTTGTCTGGATAGACATAGAGACACTGAAGACCCTGCCTGAAAGAGAATTACTCTCAGGCATTGCCGAGGTAATAAAGTACGGTGTCATATGGGACAGGGAATTTTTTGAGTATCTTGATAAAAAAAGGGATGAATTACTTGGTCTTGACCCTGAAACACTGTCGGCTGTTATCAGGAGGTCATGCGGAATCAAGGCTGCAGTGGTATCGAAGGACGAAAGGGAGTCCGGGTTAAGGGCAATTCTCAACTATGGACACACCGTAGGACATGCCATTGAAACGGTAACCGGCTATCAACGGTACCTCCATGGTGAAGCGGTTGCAATAGGTATGGTATATGAGGCGGAAATTGCCCGCTCTCTTGGCATGATTGACAGTGAAGGTGTAGACTCGATCAGAAAACTTGTGAGGGCCTACGGCCTTCCCGCCGAAGCCGGGCATCAATTAAACATGTCAAACATATCAAGTGCAATGGCCCTTGATAAAAAGGCCCTCTCAGGTACGGTAAGGTTTGTCCTTCCCGAAGAGATAGGCAAGGTCAAGATAGTCTCCGGCGTTGATACTGAAATACTCGAAAAAGTTATGTTGGGAATATAAAAAACAGAATGCCTGATTCCATCCCTGTTTCTGAGAATGCACAAGGCCCCGGCATGCCGGCCTGATTACGCCTTTAGTATCTTTGATCTTCGCCTCACACCCTTTGCTGCGTTCCTCGTATCGACTATCATCCCGGCATTCTTCACAATAGATTCGTAGTCATAGCAGGAATGGTCGGTCGCTATAACCACACAGTCATAAGATCCGAGTCTCTTTTCCGTAAGGGTGACTGACTTCATCCCGAGGTCATACCTCCTCGTCCTGGGTGTCCGTGGAATATAGGGATCGTTGTAGTCAACACGTGCCCCTTCCTCCTTCAGCAGTTCAATCAACTTAAGGGATGGCGATTCCCTTATATCGTCCACATCGCGCTTGTAGGCAAGTCCGAGGATGAGAATCTTTGCCCGCCTGATGCTTTTACCCCGCCCGTTCAGCGCCTTTATCACCTTACGCACTACATAGTAAGGCATCGAGCTGTTGATCTCTCCGGCAAGTTCTATGAAACGTGTACTGAAGTCAAACTCCCTTGCCTTCCAGGTGAGATAAAAGGGGTCTATGGGGATACAATGTCCCCCAAGTCCGGGGCCCGGATAGAATGCATGAAATCCAAAGGGCTTGGTTGCAGAGGCATCGATCACCTCCCAGATATCGATGTCCATCCTGTCAAAGAGCATCTTCATCTCATTTACAAGGGCGATATTCACCGAACGGTAAATATTCTCAAGCAACTTGGTGGCCTCTGCCACAGCGGTAGATGAGACAGGGACAACCCTTTCAATTACGGCGCTGTAAAGGGCAACCGCCCTTTCAAGGCAGTTCTTTGTGACGCCGCCAACCACCTTCGGTATTGTCCGTGTAGTAAAATCACTGTTATTGGGGTCTTCACGCTCAGGTGAGTATGCAAGATAATAGTCCCTGCCTGTTTTAAGGCCCCTGCCTTCGAGTATGGGCTTCATCAGCTCTTCAGTGGTCCCCGGATATGTGGTTGATTCAAGAACTATCAACTGTCCTCTGCGGAGGCTCTCCGATATCCTTTCGGTGGTGTTTATCACATAGGTAAGGTCTGGTTCACGGTGCTTATTAAGAGGAGTGGGAACGCATATGATGATACAATCCATGTCTCTTATACGGGTAAAATCATCACTTGCCCTGAAACCGCCTTTTTTTATGAATCCCTTTATTGTCTTCGATGGTATATGACCAATATAAGATCTCCCCTCATTCAGTTTCTTAATCTTCGCACTGTCAATATCGAACCCGGTGACATCAAAGCCTGCAGTGCAGAACTCAATGACCAGGGGAAGGCCCACATATCCCAAGCCTACGATACCGACAGCGGCATTTCGTGAACGGATTTTTTTCAACAAGTCCATGGTCAACCCCTCTATGTGAAGTCCTTTCGGGTTATATGATAACTCAACGAGACACTTCTTCACAAATCATTTTCCGTCCGCAGATGCGGTCGGGAGGCGGGGCTGCCTTGACAACGTCGATGATATTGTAGGAGAATTTCTATATATGTAACCTGTTGGGGCGTAGACAAACGGCAAGTCAGGAGATTTTGGCTCTCCCATTTGGAGGTTCGAGTCCTCCCGCCCCAGCCAGAAAAACCCCGGAGTCAAGCTCTCCGGCAAGGGGTCGGGGCTTTCGGCAAGGTGCATTGTAACAGCTGTCAGGTTTTCAACAGGCTCTTGGGTTTTTGAATCCCCCGGATGACAAAGGATAACTTATTAAAGGTATTAGCCACCATTGGCCCCCTGGGATATACACCGGTTGCTCCCGGGACGGCAGGAACGCTGATGGCATGCCTTTTTTTCGTGATCTTTCGCCCCGGAGACCAGGCATTATTGCTGATAATACCAATCCTTTTCGTCGTAGGCACAGTATCTTCATCAAAGGCGGAACTGCTTCTGAAGGAAAAAGACAGCTCTCACATTATTATCGATGAATTTGTAGGTTACCTTGTTTCCGTTGTCTTTATACCTTACAGCATCGAGGTATCCATTCTCTCTTTTTTCATCTTCAGGCTCTTTGATATAATAAAACCACCCCCGATCAGACATATCGAAAAAGGGATAAGCGCTGGACTTGGTATAATGTTAGATGATATACTTGCTGGGATTTACACCAATATCATGCTCAGGCTGATCCTCATTTTCTGGAAATAAACTGCGTGTTTTACGAGGATGCCGGCTGAATGCCCGACCTTTGGTCGGGGAGCTTCACATGTAAACCGCAACTCAGGTGGGGAATTCCGCTATAATATTATGTATGAAGACGTCTATAAACTCTGCGGGCGGATACATACCGCCTTTCAAGAGGGGGGATTGAGTCTCTCTGTTGCTGAATCCTGCACTGGTGGCCTGATCAGCAATTCCATCACAGACATACCGGGTGCAAGTTCATTCTTTAAAGCAGGACTGGTAACCTACTCTGCTGACGCTAAAAAAACGATACTTGGAATTCAGGAAGCCACAATCAGGAAATGGGGAGTTGTAAGTGCAGAGACTGCCCTGGAAATGGCGGTATGCACAAGGAATCTCACAAAGACCGACTTCTCAGTCGCCACCACAGGCAACCTCGGCCCTGATGCCCTGGAGGGTAAAGACGTCGGGTTAGTTTATATCGCCGTCAGTAGCGGCGGCGGCTCATTTTCGAGGAAATTCAGTTTTTGGGGGAACCGGGCGGAAAACAAGATAGCCGCTACCGTCTCTGCCCTGAAACTCCTCCTGGAGGTAATTGACTTATCGGCATGAGATGTTTTATTGCACTTTCGATCAGTGACCCTGTGAAGAGGAACATCCTGGAGTTTATAGACCTCCTCAAGAGGTATGATGCAAACGTAAGGTGGCTCTCCAGGGAGGGGATTCATATCACCCTTAAATTCCTTGGTGACGTCGATGAATCAAAAATCGTTAAAATAGAAGATTCACTAAGAACGGCATCAGCCATGACAGGGCGCTTCAGTCTTGAGATACGCGGAGCAGGGGTGTTTCCCGACTTCTCAAGGCCGGGGGTCTTGTGGGTTGGGGCAGGGGAATCCGAAAAACTCAGCAGGCTCCATTCAGATATTGAAGAGGCGCTCTACAGGATCGGATTCAGCAGGGACAAACGCCGGTTCAAACCCCATGTTACAATCGGGAGGGTAAAGTCCCCGGTTGGGATAAGGACGCTTTTAAAGGAACTGAGAAGCCATAAAGAGAGCGTCTTTGGTACAATAGATATAAAAGAAGTTGACCTGATGAAAAGCACACTAAAACCTTCGGGGGCAGTATATGAAAGGATCTTCTCTGCACCCCTGGGGAAGGAGGATTAGATGGACAAGAACAAGGCCAAGGCCCTTGATATGGCCTTATCGCAGATTGAACGCGCCTTTGGCAAGGGTGCCATTATGAGACTTGGAGCGGATGGGGTTGTGGAGGGGATAAAGGTAATCCCCACAGGATCCATAACTCTCGATTTAGCTACCGGTATCGGCGGATTCCCAAGGGGAAGGGTGATAGAGATATACGGACCCGAGTCCTCGGGCAAGACAACCCTCGCCCTGAATGCAATTGCCCAGGCCCATAAACAAGGCGGTGTTGCAGCCTTTATTGATGCTGAACATGCCCTTGATATCAACTATTCAAGCCGTCTCGGGGTGAATATTGCGGACCTCCTCGTTTCCCAGCCGGACACCGGTGAACAGGCCCTTGAGGTGGTAGAGGCCCTTGTCAGAAGCGGAGCGGTTGATATTGTGGTAATCGATTCAGTAGCGGCACTTGTTCCGAGGGCAGAGATCGAGGGGGAGATGGGGGACAGCCTTCCCGGACTTCATGCAAGGCTGATGAGTCAGGCCCTGAGGAAACTGACGGCCGCTATCTCAAAATCCCTGACCACTGTGATATTCATCAACCAGATCAGGATGAAGATAGGTGTAATGTACGGTAATCCTGAAACAACAACGGGTGGAAACGCCCTGAAGTTTTATTCCTCCATGAGACTCGATATACGGAAAATTGACAGCATCAAAAACGGTCAGGAGATGATCGGCGGGAGAATGCGTGTCAAGATTGTAAAGAACAAGGTTGCACCGCCCTTCAGACAGGCGGAGTTTGATATTTATTTTAATGAAGGGATATCGAGAGAGGGCGAACTGCTGGATCTTGCGGTAAAGGATAAAATTGTAGAAAGATCCGGGGCATGGTACAGTTATAACAGCACAAGGATAGGCCAGGGAAGGGAGAATGCGAAGGAGTTCTTAAAGTCGAACCCCGAGATGGCTAAGGAAATAGAGGATAAGATCATGAATCCCGTTAACACAGGTAGTAGCGATGGAGATTAATGAATTACTAAAGGAGGCTTCTTCCAGCCTGGCATCAGACCTCCATATAAAGGTCGGCTCCCCTCCGATCCTGAGGATCAATGGTGAGCTGGTTCCCATGCAGTCTGAGAAGAGGATTACGCAGGATGAGGCCATAAAAATAGCATTTAAGGTAATGAGCCCCAACCAGCGTGAAATCTTCAAGAAGAAACAGGATCTTGACCTTGCCTATAGCATTCCCGGGCTTGGAAGGTTCCGGTGTAACATCTTTATACAACGTGGGACAATAGGGGTTGTATTCAGGATTATCCCCATGAGGGTCCCCACTATTGATGAACTGAACCTACCGGAGGTTTTGAAAAAAATCTCACTTGAACCAAGGGGCCTTATACTCGTCACCGGCACCACGGGGAGCGGAAAGTCCACCACCCTCGCATCGATGATAGACCATATCAACAACAACAGGACTTACAATATCATTACCATCGAAGACCCTATCGAGTACCTCCACAGGGATAAAAAAAGCATCATAAACCAGAGGGAGATCGGATCGGATACCGAGTCCTTCAGCAAGGCCCTGAGGGCTGCATTACGTCAGGACCCCGATGTGATTCTGGTTGGTGAGATGAGGGATTTCGAGACCATCCAGACCGCCCTAACTGCGGCTGAAACAGGACATCTCGTTATGAGCACCCTCCATACCACGGATGCAATGGAGACGATAAACCGGATAATCGCCGTGTTCCCGCCCTATCAGCACAAACAGGTGAGGATTCAGCTTTCTTCAGTCATGAAGGGAGTTGTCTCCATGAGGCTGGTCCCGAAGGCTGACGGCAACGGCAGGGTCCCTGCGGTGGAGGTTATGGTTGCATCTGAAACCATCAAGGACTGCATACTCGACCCGGACAAAACAAAGCTCATAAGCGATGTAGTTGCAAAGGGCAAGACCATATACGGCATGCAGACCTTTGATCAATCTCTGCACGACCTCTATGCTTCAGATCTTATTACATATGAAGAGGCCCTGAGGAGGGCAACGAATCCTGATGACTTTGCGCTGAAAATAAAGGGGATCCAATCCACAAGTGATCTGAGCTATGAAGAGATTGAACAGAAAAAGTCGGATGACATCCCGATCGAAAGATTCCATCAGTGATGCCGTCTCATACTCGATTCGCCTCCTGAGCATCAGGGGAAGGAGTGAAAAGGAGTTAAAGGAGAGGCTGACAAAAAAGGGTTTTAATCAAGGGACCATGGAAAAGGCAATAGATGTTTTAAGGGGTTACGGATATATTAACGACCGAAGGCTTGCAGAGCACCTGATCTCATATGCTTTTACCGACAGGAAGCTGGGCAGGAGGGGAACAACGTCATTCCTTCACAAGAGGGGTATCCCCGTGGAAATAATCACCGAGTCGGGCATAGAGAGCCTGGACGAAAGACCCGGTGCGGAAGAACTTGTAAGAAAGAGGGCCCCCCGGATTTCAGAACTGCCTGAGGATAAAAAAAGGAGACGCCTCTATGGCATGCTCTCAAGGAGAGGTTACTCCAGTGAAACAATTTCTTACGTACTGAAAAAGGTTCTGTGAAGCATCGGTCAAAACACTAACAGGAGGCAACCATGAAGAGAGTCCTTATCGTAATCGCCCTGGTTTTTATAGTTTCCGGATGTGCAAAGACAATGAGATACTCCTATGAGGAAATTAAGAGCTATCCTCCGGAGATGCAGTCGTATATCAAAAACAGTGAAATTGCTATCGGTATGACCTTTCAGCAGGTCAGATATGCCTGGGGTCCGCCGGCTCTTATAAAGGTGCTTGAGCCTACTCCCGATGGTAAGGACAGGGTCCAGTGGGAATACCCCAGAATGTTGGGGGCCGTTAAGTCGATCCTGAGGTTCACATCCGGCAAGCTCACTGAAATCATCAGCACGGAACCCGGAGTTGCAAAATAAACCATGGTGACATTCGGTCACCGGCTGTTTTATAGTTAGAGTCCGTGTATAAGTTGCCGTTTTTTATTTTTGTCATGTCCTGAAAGTGTTCGGGATTGCGGGAATGACAATGGTTCCGAGACCCTGAAACGAGTTCAGGGTGACACTGTAGTGTCGCGTCAACTCTCAATTGTCATTCCGGCTTGTCCGGAATCTAAGGAGGAGTATGATTCCCGACGTAGCGGGAATGACAATTCAAACACCCCGACATTACAAGGTCGACACGACAGTAAACAGACCCTCTTTACAGAGGAAAGGCAGGTGCATGAACAGCAAAGAGGTACGTGAGAATTTTCTGACTTTTTTCAGAGAGCGGGGCCATGAGGTGGTCAGGAGTTCCAACCTTATCCCCTACAACGATCCTTCCCTTCTCTTTACCAATGCCGGGATGGTCCAGTTTAAAGGGGTATTCCTTGGTAATGAGAAAAGAGACTATGTCCGTGCCACTTCCTGTCAGAAATGCATGCGTGCAGGAGGAAAGCACAGCGATCTCGAAAACGTCGGACACACATCAAGACACCACACGTTTTTTGAGATGCTCGGTAACTTCTCCTTTGGAGACTACTTCAAGAGGGAGGCAATACAGTTTGCCTGGGAACTTCTCACAGAACGTTATGGTCTCCCCAAAGAGAGGCTCTGGGTGTCGGTTTTTGAAGAGGATGATGAGGCAATGAAACTATGGACTGAAAACACGGACATATCCCCTTCAAGGATCGTTAGACTCGGAGCAGAGGATAATTTCTGGCAGATGGGGGACACCGGCCCCTGCGGCCCCTGCTCGGAAATATTAATTGATCAGGGTGAAGAGACCGGATGCAGTGAAGACACATGTGCGGTGGGATGCGATTGTGACAGATATCTGGAACTCTGGAATCTGGTATTCATGCAGTACAACAGGAACCATGACGGCGTCCTCTCGCCCCTTCCAAAACCGAGTATCGATACGGGCATGGGGCTTGAGAGGCTTTCTGCAGTGCTTCAGGGCAAACTCAACAACTTTGATACCGATCTCTTTGCGCCTATAATTACCGAGACAGCCATGATTGCCGGTATAAATTACGGTGCCACGAAGGAAACCGACGTTTCCCTGAGGGTAATTGCAGACCATGTCAGGGCGGCAACCTTTCTCCTTGCCGAGGGCCTTATTCCCTCAAACGAAGGCAGGGGTTATGTCCTGAGGAGGATCATAAGGAGGGCCTCAAGGCATGCAAGGATCCTCAATATCCACGAGCCATGCCTTTATAAGCTGATAGAGCCGGTTATCTCCGTAATGGGTGACGCTTATCCGGAAATCGGCGATGAAAGAGAAAGGACCGAGAAACTGCTTCGGATAGAGGAGGATCGTTTCACAAGGACCCTTGAGATGGGGATGAACATACTTGACGAAATCATCTCAGGCATAAAAGCCGGGGGCTCGCGTGTTATTCCGGGAAAAGAGGTTTTCAGGCTTTATGACACGTACGGATTCCCTCTCGATCTCGCCGTTGACATTGCAATGGACGAGGGCATCGAGGTTGATACCGATGGCTTCAGGGTCGAGCTTGAGAAACAGAGGAGTAAGGCAAAGGCGCATTCCGAAGGCCCCTCTCTGAAGGAACCCTTTACCGGTTATCCCCTTTCCCTGAAAACCGAATTTACAGGTTATGAGACGATGAGCTGCGACGCCAGGGTAGTCGGCATCTACCGTGAGGGGAAATCGGTGGATGAACTCAGGGAGGGTGAGAGAGGTGAACTCGTGCTTGACAGAACCCCCTTTTACGGTGAATCCGGCGGCCAGGCCGGTGACACAGGTATTATTGACTCGGAAAACACACACATACACGTTATTGACACAAAAAAACCCAGACAGGACCTGACCGTGCATACGGTTGATGTAAAGAGGGGGGTCGTCGGAAAAGGAGAAACCGTACACGCATCCGTCAATGAAGAACTCAGGCATGCAACGATGAGGAATCATACTGCTACCCACCTTTTACACCGGGCCTTGAAGGATGTACTTGGCGATCATGTTAAACAGTCTGGCTCACTCGTAAGTCCTGTGCGTTTGAGATTCGACTTTACACACTTTTACGCACTTCAGCAAGACGAGATAGAGAAAGTGGAAGAGATTGTAAACGAAAAGATCCTTGAAGACCTCCCTGTCAGAACCGAGGTGATGTCCGTCGATGATGCAATTGAACAAGGTGCGGTTGCTCTCTTTGACGAAAAGTACGGCAACTCCGTAAGGGTCGTCTCTGCAGGGGATTACAGCAAGGAACTCTGCGGAGGTACCCACTGCAGGTCGACAGGTGAAATAGGACCCTTTGTCATCATTTCAGAAGGCAGTGTGGCTTCCGGTATAAGGAGGATAGAGGCATTAACCGGCAGACAGGCCTTCCGGTTTCTGAACGACAAGAGAAAGGAACTGGAACGGATCAGGCGAATATTAAAAACCGACAAGCCTGTTGAGAGGGTGTCGAAGCTTCTGAATGAACTGAAGAGACTTGAAAAGGAACTGGAGAGGCTCAAGACAGGTGCTTCGAGGGATGTTGTTTTCGATGCAGTTAAAAACTCCCTCAACATAAACGGTGTGAACGTGATTCTCTTAAGGGAAAAGGGGCTCAATCACAGGGAACTCCGCATGATAGCAGACAAAATCAGGGACAATATAAACTCAGGCATAATTATCCTCACCTCTGAAAATGACGGCCAGGCAGCCATTGTATGTACGGTTTCCGATGATTTGAAGGAACGCTATAACGCCGGTAAAATCGTCAGGGACCTCTCCTCTCTGGCAGGGGGCAAGGGTGGCGGCAAGAAGGATATGGCACAGGGTGGAACAAAAAATCCGGATAAACTCAAGTCTGCGGTGGAGAAGATTCCAAAGATTATCTCGTCCTTGTAACCATCCGTCAGACCTCAAAGGCGTCAACAATATGCCGGACCTGGTAAAAACCATCCCTCAGATACAACCCTATGACATCAAACCTGCCCTTTTCACCCAGGATCTTGTTGACCTTCATATAATAGAGAGCCAGCCGCTTCATCCTCTTCCGCTTTTGCTTTGTAACCGCCTCGAAGGGATAGCCGTAGGAGAGACTCCGACGGGTTTTGACCTCAACAAACACAACGGTATCTCCGTCCTGTGCCACTATGTCTATCTCTCCTATGGGGGTCTGGTAATTGGACTGAAGGATCCTGTAGCCCTTGTTCTTCAGGTATCCTATGGCAAAGAGCTCCCCCTCTTTACCGATCTCTTTCTTCATGTTCCTTATGATACACTAAACTCAGATGTCCTTAACAGTTGACAGTCTCGTAAAAAACCAGAAATACCGTATTCTGTCATTCTGAATCCCGAATCAAGTTCGGGAAATCTATATCATGAACTTATGAGACCCTGAAACAAGTTCAGGGTGACAATCAGGGACTTTTTACGAGTCCATCATGATTTAATACCGGGTGCAATGATTGAAGAAGAGGAATCTCAACGATGCTGCAAACAGGCGAAACACAATCCTGAGCCTGCCGGAGATGATACCAAAACCGGGAAGCTTCAGTCGTCCTTGACCCTGGACATTATCCTCTCGTATTTCTCTGCTCCAACACACTCCTTTGCCGCCGGACACCACTGCAGACAGGTCATCTTCATGTCCCTCGAGACAGTCTTGCCGCATTTCTTACATACAGTATCGGCCTCATCTGACCAGATTTCCACAGTGCTACCGCAGGAGGGGCAGGTTATTTCCTCCGGATATGGATTCCTTATCTCTTTGCTGCCTGGACAACCTTCTTTAAAGTTACTCATACCTCTATTATAACAGACAATTCAGGAGTTTCCATGACATATATCATAAAGGGAATGATGAATGATTCTGTGTTATACTATTTTCTGTATGATCAGACAATGAAAATCATGCCGGCACAACGGACGGGTTTGGGAACCAACCGGGTATTTTCCATGAAAAAAAACAAAATAACCATAATCGGCCTTGGAAACATCGGCATAGAAATTATAAAAAGGCTCTCCAGGGAATTTGAGATCTTCTGTATCGACCTTACCCCGGATCCTGCCGAGATACTCTCGACAATAAGAAAGGATGCGAGGTTCCTTCAGGGAGACGCTACAAGCCGCCTTGTGCTTGAAGAGGCAGGGGTGGGTGATTCAGATGTCGTGATCATTACCACCAATAATGAGAAGGTGAATATCGAGGTGGCGACCCTCTTAAAGGAGCACTTTCAAATCGACCGTATTATCTCGGTGGGGATCACCAAGCAGGGTATTGAAAGACTCGAGGAACTCGGTATCGAGGTTGAAAGCCTGTTTATGGCGGCTGCAATAGACATCCGGAACAGGCTCGAACAATACTCCAGGGCAGCTCACGCCATCGGCCTTGGAAAGGATGAGATACTGGAAGTCGAGGTCCACCCCGATTCAAAACTTGCCAATAAGCCCATTGGAGCGCTTGCACCGATAAGATGGAAAATCGGCCTGATATACAGAGACAACAACATCATAATCCCCAGAAAGGATGTACGCCTGAAACCACGTGACAGGGTTATTATTCTTGGTGATCCCGCTGTACTGAAGACGGTTTCTGAAATACTGACCTTTAACTTCCAGCAGTTTCCGATGGAGTATGGTACAACTGCCATAGCCTATCTGACAGGTGATGAAGACTACTCATTCATAGATGAAATCGATTACATCTTCTCTGTTTTTCCTCTTAAAAGGATAGTGTTTTCATGCTCGAAAAAAGCGGAAAACAACCCCGGGTTATTAGACTACATAAGGGAAAAGGATCACATAAAGGATCATGACTTTATTAATTCAATCCTGCCGCCGGAAAATGCAATTTATCATGCTATAGATGAGACAAGGAACGAGCAGGGCTTGATCATTCTATCCAGACATACGCTGATAGACAGCAGGAAACACTTTGTCTTCAGCATAGGAAAGAAGGATTTTCTCCATGGCATTTCCTCCTACTCTTACTCCCCGGTCCTTCTGTGCGCGGGCTCTTTTCCATACAACAGGACAATCGTGCCCTGCACCGGGAGTATCAATCTCCAGCACTCACTGGAGACGGCGATCGAGATATCCCTCTCCCTCCATAACGACGTATCAGCCGTGCTTGTTGAGCCTTCTGAATATATATCCTCCGATGCGGACATGGCCCTGTTTAATGAAATAAAGAAAACGGTCAATGAAGTGAGCCTTATGTATAAAAAAAGCATCGACACCGTAACCCTCAAGGGCAACCCGGTAAAGGTTATCACAAATGCATTCAGCGAGTACAACCTCTTCATCAACGATATCAGCGGTATGAAACGTCAGGGATTCATTACGGCGTTACTTAATCCAGATATCCTCTGGCTGTTGATCAAGAGGGCTACCATCTCAACACTAATTCTACCGGCGGTAGAGGAATCGCTTTAACCTATGGGTGACCAGATATTTTTTACTATTCGCCGTTGTTGCCGGGGCTTCGATCGTCCCGCTTATTGCAGGAAGACTAAGAATACCATCCGCTGTTCTGGAGATCCTTTACGGAATACTTCTCTTTAACCTCCTGATAAACCACTACCCACCCTGGCTATCTCTCTTAAAGGAACTCGGTCTGTTATATCTTATGTTTATAGCCGGCATGGAGCTTGACGCAAGGACAATGATCAGGGACAAAAGACTCTGCTGGTATCTTTTAATCCCCATGCTATCATTCATAATCACACCCTTTATTACCTATCAGATCGGGCTATCCGCCTTTACCGGAATTGTGCTTGCAGTCACCTCTGCGGGAATCATCATCCCCGCCCTGAAGGAATCCGGCATTTTACGTACGGAAACCGGACGTGATATAGTCGGAATTGCACTCATGGGGGAACTCATCTCAATTCTTATCCTTACCGGTATGGATATCCATCACCAGTATGGAATTACCATAATGGCGGCAGTAAAGACATTTGAACTCCTGGCTTTCCTGGGGCTGGCCGGTATCTTCCTCAGGGTCCTGTATCTGATTGCATGGTGGTTTCCTGAAAAGGTGGAGAGGGTCATGGAGAATGAGGACCCAATAGAGGAAGGCATCAGGGCGGTTTTTCTCATAGCACTGATCGGAAGTATCGAGGCTTACAGTGTCGGTGTGGAACCAATCCTCGGGTCTTTTTTGGCTGGTATAATCTTCAACTATGTCTTCAAGAGCAAGGAGAGGTTTGAAGAAAAGATCAATGCCGTCGGTTTCGGATTTCTGACACCCTTCTTTTTTATAGGTGTGGGAGCAGAGTTCGACATCCAGGGTCTCTATTCCCTGAAAACGGTCTCTATCGCTTTACTGCTCTCACTCCTGGTCTTTGTGAGCAACCTGCTACCGGTTATCTTTTCCCGCTTAATGAAGATAAAGGGCCTGGAATCCGTAAGTATTTCTCTCATCCTTTCCGCTCCCCTTACAATGTTACTCGTTGCAACCACTGTCGGGGTAAAGCTGGGATTAATAGACGAAGGTCTGAAGAACGCCCTGATCCTCGCGTCGATTATAACAGCGATCCTCTATCCCTTTATCTTCAGGATATCCGTCAAGAGGCTTACTTCTTCTTCAGAGCCCGCTCCACAGTCCTGATTGCACAGAATTCTCCGCACATACTGCACACATCGCTCTCTGTAGGGGGCACTTCAGCGCGGTATCTCCTGACCTTCTCAGGATCGAAACTAAACCCGGTCTGACCATCCCAGTCGAGGTTCTTGCGACATCTGGCCATCTCGATGTCTTTCTCCATGGCCCCTGGTATCCCCTTGGATATATCCGCAGCATGGGCGGCGATCCTTGATGCAACTACGCCCTCCTTCACATCCTCCAGAGACGGCAGTCTTATGTGTTCGGCCGGTGTGACGTAGCACAAGAAGTCGGCACCGGCTGCTGCAGCTATAGCGCCGCCAATCGCCGCTGAGATGTGGTCATAACCCATGCCGATATCCGTTACAAGGGGACCAAGAACATAAAAGGGAGCCCCCTTGCATAGTTCCTTCTGTATCCTGATATTAAGCTCTACCTGATTCAGCGGAACATGCCCCGGACCTTCAATCATACTCTGCACACCTGCTTCAAGCGCCCTCTGGTGAAGCTCACCGAGGGTATTCAGCTCCTCTATCTGGGCCCGGTCGGTAGCATCCGCGAGACATCCGGGTCTCATCCCGTCGCCAAGACTGAGGGTCATATCATGCTTTCCGGTGATCTCAAGGAGCCTGTCATAATACTCGTACAGGGGGTTTTCACGCTCGTTGCAGATCATCCATTCAAGAAGGATGGCCCCGCCGCGGCTGACAACGTCAAGCACCCTCCCCTCATTCCTGAGGTGATCTATCGACTTCAGTGTCAACCCTGAATGAACGGTTACGAAATCCACACCCTCCTCACCATGCTCCTCTATCACCTCGAAGAGTTCATCCACCGTCATTTTCATGATCGAGCCATGTGATTCGGCCGCCCTCAGCGCCGCTTCGTATATTGGAACAGTGCCTACCGGTATGGTGGACTTCCTCAGCATAAGCCTCCTGATATCCCTCACAGGTCCGCCCGTTGAGAGGTCCATCACCGCATCTGCACCAAAACGGACTAATACATCGAGTTTTTCCATCTCCTCATCAAGGGAGATATGGTCCTTTGACGTTCCTATATTTGCATTGATTTTCGTCCTGAGACCCTTCCCTATACCAAGGGGGCGCACCTCATGGCTGTTGTTTCTGGTTATAACCGTCACACCTCTCGAGATATCACTTGCCAGTTCTTCAGGATTAACCCCTTCGAGTTCTGCGCATTTCCTTACGATATCGCTTATTCTTCCCTTTCTTGCCTCATCAATAATTGTCATGACATAGACCTCACATACTCCTCTGTTTCTTTATTTATACTATCAGATGCAAGTATACCCGAAATAAGGGCTATTCCCCTTGCACCTGCATCCCTGACCTCGCCTATTTTTTCTTTTTTAATGCCTCCTATCGCAAAAACAGGTATCCTGATGTTTCCTGCAACCTTCCGCAACTTTTCCGGTCCCTGAGGGGGACCGTATTTCATTTTTGAAGGAGTTTCATAGACCGGACCAAAGGTTATGAAATCCGCCCCTGCTCTTTCAGCAGCTTCTGCATCCCCGAGTGAATGAGTTGAAACCCCTATCAGCATTTCGCCGCCAGTGAGTCTTCTGACGGAATCAACAGGCATACCCCCGGCCCCGAGATGTACTCCATCCGCCTCAACCACCATGGCAACGTCCACCCTGTCATTTATAAACAATCTTGCATCGTATCTTGATGTCAGCTCCCTTAATTCTGCTGCCAGCACAAGTAACTCCCTGACTGACAGGTCCTTTTCCCTCAACTGTATCGCCCTTATGCCACCCTTCAGCGCCTCCTCGATACCCTCTAAAAGAGGAATACTCAGCTGCCTCCTGTCCGTTACCAGATAGATGCAGAAATCAATCATCTAAACAATGGTCTCAAGCCATACAAAGACTATATTCTCCACAATGAATGTTATGCCTGCAAGTATCCAGAGCACCCTCTCGATCATTTTCGAACCTGCCTTGGAAAAGTGCAACGCGGCAGAGATAACAATAAACCATCCAACGGAAACCCACTTGAGATTCCACGGCGAAACCCACAAAACAAGAAGGGATATAAAGGTTCCAAGCCCGATGAACGGTCCCCAGAGAGATACCCGGCTCTCAAGACTCAGAAGCCTTCTTGCCCGCAAGGCGCCTATTATATAAATCTGCCACCAGGCACCCATAAACATAAACATAACCCCATAACGGTCAAGGCGTGCAAGTGTGCTCTCTCTCAGGGGGAATGCCTTTGACTCAATCGCCCATATCGTGAAAACAAACATCGCCGGAATGAGGGCAAAAAATATAAATCCCCACAGATCAAGCACATATGAACCAAGCGGTGTTTCATTTTTGTCTTTTTTCTCGTTTTTTGCCGTCGTGAAAAATTCCAACCCAAGGGTTACCGGTACTATTAAATAAGCCAGCTCCTGATACCTGTAAGCCTCCATATCCCTCGCACCTCCCGGATTTAATCTTTATTTATGTAGAGTGCTTATGTTGAATAATTTCTTTGTTTATTCAGACCAAAACAGAGCGATTCCAGGATTACAATGCACCTTGCCGAAAGTCACGGCCTTTGGTCGGAGAGCTTGACTTCAAGGCAGTGGAGACCTCCTCAACAGTGGTTAAGGAATTCCGATACAATTGCTGCACGGAGTGAAGCATACGTTGCCCTGGCCTGCTACGCACCTGTTTAAATGGCGTTAAAAAACATTAAGAATTTATTCTTCAAATAAGCATTCCGTCCAGGGGGCTGCTTGCAGAGGCATAGAGCTTTTTGGGAATCCTTCCAGCCCTGTAAGCAAGCCTTCCCGCCATAACGGCATGTTTCATGGCTTCAGCCATTGCAACAGGATCTTTGGCCCCCGCAATGCCGGAATTGATAAGAACCGCGTCACAGCCCAACTCCATTGCAATTGCAGCGTCGGAAGCGGTCCCAACACCGGCATCTACGATTACGGGGATATCAACGGTCTCAAGAATTATCTTTATATTGTACGGGTTTCTAATTCCAAGTCCCGATCCTATCGGGGCGCCCAGGGGCATGACGGCGGCAGCACCGGCATCCACCAGTCTCTGTGCCAGAATCGGATCGTCATTTGTGTATGGAAGCACGATAAAACCCTCTTTTGCAAGTATCTCAGTGGCCTTCAGAAGGGCGCAGACATCGGGGAAAAGCGTCCTTTCATCACCTATGACCTCAAGTTTTATGAGATCCGAGATACCGGCCTCACGTGCCAGTCTTGAGTACCTGAGAGCATCTTCCACGTTGTAACATCCTGCAGTATTTGGAAGGATCCTGTATTTCCCGGGGTCTATATAGTCAAGGAGGTTGGGGGCCTTTCTGTCAAAGATGTTAACCCTTCTGACAGATACGGTTACAACATCCGTCCCTGATGCCTCCACGGCCCTGACTGTCTCCTCGAAGTCCCTGTATTTGCCGGTCCCTACCCATAGTCTTGATCTAAACTCAATACCTTTTATCACCAATCTGTCTTCCATAAGCTTCTCCTTTCTCTGTTCAGTCAAATCCCTCCACCAACAAAACTCACAACCTCAACACTGTCGCCATCTTTTATCATTGCACGGCTGTAATCCGCCTTCCTGATAATCCTGAAATTAACCTCTACAGCCACCCTCTGAGGATGAACCCCGAGTTCCTTCAACAGGCCCTCCACGCTTACCGGTTCTTTCGCAGTGTAATCCTCTCCATTGAGGCTAATCTTCATCATACCTGAATCCCTCTCGTCCGTTTGTTCAGTTGTGTGTCCCATTCCATTATCATACAGTTAACTGAGGTGTATTAAGTCACCCCATTGCCGAACCAAGGGGGTGAATATTTTATTACAGAAACCATAAAAAAACCGTATCCCTGGATGGCATACGGCCCCATCCCATTCCCTACGTCGGTATTAACCGTTTCAGGTTCGAGGGGTCCCCTGTGTCATTCACAGGGTTCTCAGGTTTGCACCTCCCCCAGGGATTCTGTTATCTCAAAATAATCCGGCAATTTATGCCTTTTTAAAGTATAGTTAATACATATCAACCTTGTCAAATCAACACCGGTCAACACTCTGATTTATCTCATCAAACATCTATCCCGAATGAGGCTCGGCTCCGGCACGATACCTTTTTATTTCGATTTTTGAAGAATTTATAAATATATGATATAATTATTTTAGATATATAAATTCTTACGGTCGTCATGCCCTGAAGGCATCCGGGGTATCCGGAGGACAATGAGACAATGGATTCCGGCCTAAAGACTGCCGGAATGACAGATAAAAAAATTGAGGCAATAGTTCACCTCCCTTTAGCAAAGGGGAAGAAGGGGGGATTTTTATAATTTATGAATAATCCGAATGGAGTTTATTTTTTCAGTAGACTTGCACGAAATGTTTTGCAGCAAGGGTATGAATAAAGCATCTCAACGAGGGGCTGTTTTCGTTTTTATTTAGAGTCTGTTTATAAAAAATTACTCTAAAGTGTCACCCTGAACTCGTTTCAGGGTCTCAGAAGGATTCCGGACAAGCCGGAATGACGGAAAAAACGACAACTGTTCAATTTTACACACGGACACTATTTAAGTATGTTCTGTTTAATCTAATATTGATGGACTCGCAAAAAGTCCATAGCACCGTTTTAGGATGGCTAAGTAAAAATTCGATATACAAGGAGTAGTGGTGTCGCCCAAGCGGAGACATACATATGGTATGTTGAGCATTGGGTGTACCCGCTACGACGCAGGAGATCGATTTTTTACGACGCCATCAATATTGGTCTTTGTTGAGGAAACCCTGATGAAAAGATTTTGTGTATCAGCCATTCTGATATGTCTTTTTACATTTATTCCGTCAAAACCTGCCGGAGCTGATGAGCCCATCCGGATAGGTCTTACGCTTGGACTGACAGGTAAATACTCTTACATGTCGGATATGCAGTTGAAGGGGTTCAAGTTATGGCAGGAGGATGTAAACAGCCGGGGAGGCATCCTTGGCAGAGAGATACAACTTACTATATACGATGATAAAAGTAACCCCCGGATTGCAACCTCCATCTATAAACAGCTCATATTAAACGACAGGGTCGACCTGCTCTTTGGTCCCTACTCAAGTGAAATAACAGAGGCAATTCTTCCCATAACCGAAAAGTATGGTTACCCGTTACTCCTCTCAGGTGCCTCAGCAGACAGTCTATGGCGGAAGGGCTACAAGCATGTCTTCGGTATCTTTACTCCTGCAAGCAAATACGTGGTCGGGTTCCTTGAACTGCTGGTCATGAATGACTTTGAGAATACAGCAATTGTCTATGCGGATGATACCTTTTCCAAAGGTCTTGCAGAGGGGACAAAGAAATGGGCGGAGAGGTTCGGCCTTAAGGTGATCTTATTTGAAAGGTTCAAAAAAGGGGAACGGAATCTTGATAATATCGCTGAAAAGCTAAAGGCATCACGTCCGCAGGTTGTTATTGTATGTGGACATTTCAACGAGGCGGTGGATATGCGTCTTTCACTGAAGAGGGCCGGATGGTATCCACAGGCTTTTTATGCCTCTGTTGGCCCTGTAATGGATGAATTTCACAAAATGCTCGGTTCCGATGCCGAATATGCCTTTTCCTCATCCCAGTGGGAGCCCCGTTTGAACATCCCCGGCTCCAGGGAGTTTTATAACCGCTTCCTGAAAAAATACGGTGTCAGGCCGGCCTATCATGCTGCCGAGGCCTATGCAGCGGGGCAGATCCTGGAGTCTGCCATAAAAAAGGCGGGCGGTCTGGACAGGTACAGGTTGGGGAAGATATTCTCTGCAATGGATACGATGAGCATCATCGGAAGATACGGAGTAGACAGAACAGGGATGCAGACAAAACACTTTCCACTCATAATCCAGTGGCAGAACGGGAGGAAGGAAATCGTCTGGCCGAAGCAACTCAGGACTGCAAACCCGATATTCAAAAAAACCTATGTTCAAAAGTGAAAATAAGTGAACAAATTTAAGAGGATAATGAACAGCATTTCAGTAAGGATTATCATTCCTGTGATCATTATAACTCTCCTGATAGGACTTGGACTCTATTTCTTTGTCCTGAGGTCGGTGTCTGAGTTTACGGATAAACAGATAAAAGAGGGTTTTTCATATATGGCGCTTGATATATACCGTATCTGCGATGAAAGCCTGAATGAACTTTTACAGAGTGGTATGGCGGCAGATGTGAAGATTAACGGGAAGGTTAATGAAAAGGTTAAAAGGATAAAGAAGGGTTTAACCATCGGCATGATAGAAGACTATATGAGGCAGAACGATCTCAAGGGCTTTATAATGGAGGGTGATAAAGGTGTGTTTTCAACAGGTGGTTTTCCCCCGGAATTTCCAGAGTTGATCGATAAAACTGTCAAGGAGAACACGGTTTCAACCATGTGGTACGAGGGGAAGAAGTATTATGTGTATCATATGCCTTTCCCCCCGTGGAAATGGCATGTAGTATTGATAAAGGAAGCAGTGGAGTACGCAGCTTTGATAAATAAGATGAAGTTTGCATATGGTGCAACTGCATTTATTCTCCTGTTAAGCACGATCCTGATTATTTATTTCCTGCACAGGGCTATCAAGATGCCCATTGACAGGATAATAACCCCCTTGAAGAAGGGGGAGAAGCCTGCGTATAAGGGTATCTCCGAGTTTGAGTACCTGAGTGATAACATCAGGCAGACAATGGAGTCCCTGCGGGGTGAGACAAAGATGCTCAATAACATATATCACATCGCTGCATCGAAGCGGGGTGAGGAGTTTCTTGATGAGGTGGTAATCACGATTGCAAGGATGTTCGGTCTGAACTCCCTTATTGCAAGGGTTGATCCGGATGGGGAGACTGCAAACGTTATAACGATGTACCTCGATGGTGAATTAAAGAGGGGGATGAAAGTTTCTTTAAAAGGCACTCCATGTGAGAATGTCGTAAATAAAAAACATATGGCTATTATTGAAAAGGATGTATATAAGCACTTTCCCTCTTCAGATTTCCTTAAGAGTGTAAAGGCGGATTCGTATATCGGTTTTGCCATATTCGGCAGAAAGGGCAACGCAATCGGAATCTTGAATGCATTTGGAAGACACCGGATATTCACAGAGTCGGACATGAAGGTCTTCCAGACCATTGGGCAGATGGTTGCAACAGAGCTTGAGGTACTCGATGAGGAAAGAAGCCGTGAGGAAATGTGGGAGCAACTGCTCCAGGCACAGAAGATGGAAGCGGTCGGAAGGCTTGCCGGTGGTGTTGCTCACGATTTTAATAATATCCTGAGTGCCATTACCGGTTATGCCGAACTTGCTATGAGGAAGATGGAAAAGGATGATCCTTTGAGAAGAAATATCGAGATTATCCATAAATCAGCCAACAGGGCGGCAACCCTTACCCAGCAACTGCTTGCCTTCAGCCGCAAGCAGATAATTAAACCAGAGGTACTGAACCTCAACACATTGATTAACGATATGATGAAGATGCTCAAGCGGCTTATAGGAGAGGACATCAAGATAGAGATATTACAGGGCGGGGGTTTATGGAATATCAAGGCAGACCGCGGTCAGATCGAGCAGGTGCTCATGAACCTTGCTATAAATGCCATGGATGCCATGCCAAAGGGTGGAACCCTTACAATAGAGACTGAAAATGTAGTTCTCGGCAAGGGTTATGCCGAGGGGCATCTTTCCGTAACCCCGGGTGAGTATGTGAGGCTTGTGGTCTCTGATACGGGCCAGGGCATGACCGATGATGTGCAGAGGCGTATCTTTGAACCCTTCTTTACCACAAAAGAAGGCGCGAAGGGTACAGGGCTGGGACTTGCAACAGTATACGGGGTAATCAAGCAACACGGGGGCAATATCTATGTCTACAGCGAACCCGGCAAGGGGACGACCTTCAAAATATACTTCCCGCGGGTTAAAGAAGCTGAAAAAGAATTCGAGAGGGTGGAAATACAAGTCCTGCCAAGAGGGACTGAAACCATACTGCTGGTTGAGGATGAAAAAGAGGTAAGAGAGCTTGCCGCTATTGTCCTTTCCGAACTCGGTTATACAGTGCTTGAGGCGGAAGATGCTGAGGATGCACTGAAAATGGTGCAGATGTATCATGGAAGGATACATCTGCTCTTAACGGATGTGGTTATGCCGGGGATGAGCGGGAGTGCGCTTGCTAAAGAGATAACGGAGTGCTGCCCTGAAATCAAGATACTTTATATGTCGGGATACACTGAAGACGCCATAGTGAAGCACGGCGTTTTGAAGAATGAGATAAATTACCTCCAGAAGCCATTCACTACATATGAGTTTGCACAGGCAGTACGAAGGGTCCTGGACAGCTATGAAAAATAAGTCTCAAGGGGAGGGTATAAATACGCACCAGGCTATTATGGATAACGCCCTGAGAGGCAGTGGCAAGAGCACCATAGCAGATGCCTCAGAGAGAGGCATCCTGATGGGATTGCCTGGATTCCCGCTGTCGATCCCTGGTCACTGCGAATATCTGATCCCTCTAAAGAGTTTCCCCACTTAATACTTTCGGATTTGTGTCTTCTTGAACCTCTAACGAAAGAGCTACAGTGTTCACGGAGAGTTTATAGGTGGTATCTCCATCGCATTCGATAACGGAAAAAGTCGGTGCTTTTTTACCGCTTTTCATGTCCGGGATTGCAGGACAGTTAAAGCCGGCATTGGTATAGAAAATATGTTTATCGTCTAATTTCGGGACGTGAGTGTGTCCAAAGGCAACAACCGGTTCACCGGCGGCGGTAAAAAGAGAAACCGCCAGCCCGTCTGCCCAAGCTGTTAGATCACCTAATACATCGGCATCCCCAAGGGCCAGAAGAGCGCCTTTCGTATTATTAAAGTATGCATAATATTTAGGATCAATATTTGAACCGTTCGGATAAGTTGATCGAGGATCTTCGAACATGCCGATTAACAGGTTTGCGTAGACCTTTTCCACTTCGTTCACGGTCACCTCGAAAGGATTCCCCTGGTAAGCCGGCATATTAATGCTGTCTACCATTGGATTTGGAGGTTGCGGTTGCAAACCATCCATCACCAGATGAGGCAAATTCATAGAACCTCCGTTTTTCCATTCAGAATAAATATTCTCAAGTATTCCCAGGACGCTGTAACCCAGGGGATTTCCCTGTCCCTCCAAATCTGCAGCGCTAACAATAGATGGATTGTTTTTGTGTAATTTATTTATTTCTATTTCACAGAGCAGAGCGGACATTCGGGTTAAGAAATAACCCAGCGGTAGATTCTGCCAGCTTTCAGGTGGGTTGATGTAATCCGGAGCGCAGAGCAATGAATAGATGTGCCCATGTGTCAGATAGACCGTTCTTTTCCCGAAATCAGGCATATAATAAAGTATGCCGTTTGGCATGGTTTTGATTTTGGGACTAATCCATGCCTTTATCATTTCAGGTGTTAGAATCATGTCGTGGTTGCCGTTTACATAAACCACATTACCTTCCCCCAGTACATTTACTGTTTTAGCCAGTTCACCGGAAGGGCCTAATATATTCGGATTTTCATTCACAATTTTTTCAAGAGAAGGGAGAGAAAAGTCCGGCTTATATGTCCAGAAATCTACCAGGTCACCCAGAATGACTAATTCCTTGAGAGAGTCATTTTTTTGAGCCCATTGCAAAGAAGCTATCAGTAAATCCTCATGAACCTTCTTCTGATACCAGTTTGTCGGCGCATTAATCCCGATGTGAACATCACTGAGAATCATAATTTGATTTTTTGCCATTTGTTCCCTCCTGAATTAGCAAAGCGTTTTGGAAATTCTGCAAATTGGCAGGTTGTTATGATTAAAGCTTACCCTTTCCCGTCCAAGATAACCCCCCGTTTCATGCTGTCCAAGAAAACTTATTTCGGACAGGTCTGAAGTACAATATGATTTTTTGTTAGCGCTTGATTATTTCAATATCCGTTGATTTTTCAAAGCGGATACTCATAAGTTACCTTTTGCGTATAATGCCCCACATAAGCTGCGGGGTAGTGTGAACTATTGATAAACAGATTATAGCAGAAATAAGGTTTCAAGAAAAGATAAAACATACCGACGCTACACCCGTAGGTCTTCACGTGTTAGGCTTTCTCAGTCTCATTTTTGAAATGTGCAGACCCCTTTTCTTCCCACTGATATCCTGTTAAATCCTCCTTTACTCTTTAAAGGCTTCCTCGGGTGCCGCCCGGAATTTTCTTGAAGTCCCATATTGTAGTATACTAATTGTTTATGCAGGATACTAAATTTGAAAGACTTCTCAGCAGGGGATTACTGACCAGGGAAGAGCTGGATGAGGTCATAAAGGAATCGGAAGATTCAGGCAAATACCCTGAAGAATTATTGATAGTCAGGGGTATTCCAAGGCATGAGATCCTGTTCTGTCTTTCTGAGTTCTACGGTTATCCCTTTGTGGAGTATGATGAAGAGGTTATGGCTTCTTACCTCCTCACAAGACGTATGGACATGGAGAAGCTCAAGCAGGCGCTCTGGTTTCCCCTCTCCGTTATGCAGGACAGGGCTGAGGTGATCGCTTACAGGCCGGATGACACAGCGGTAGTTGAAGATATAAAAAAGAGCCTCGGCGTGGAAAAAATAGACTTCATCGTCGCCCTGCCTTCAGACCTCGTCAGGATTATTGAAAACAACAATGATGTGAATCCCGGGTTTCCTTTTTCGGGCGGCAGGACCCCCCTTGCCAAGGTGAGAACCTTCCTTGCGGACAGGCGTTCCCTGATGTCGTGCTACAGGACCGCCATGGCAAAGGGCAGAACGGGGCTTGCCTTCCTCCGCACCGGGATAGCTTTTATAGCCATTGCCCTGCTACTTCTCAGGATTTTCGGTATAGGGTATTTAATCATAACCGAAGCGTTATTTTTAGTAGCCGGTGTTGTTCTATCAGTGAATGGATTCAGATGGTACCTGCCGACCCGGAAGGCCGGAAAGAAACGTTTAAACTGTGCTGCTACAGTGCCGACCTGGGCAACTACGCTGCTTGAGGTTCAAAACCCCGGCAACAATCCTTTCTTTACGCGCACGAATACCATTGACGGAGCGGATAAACTCCGTGCCGATTGGGATAACCTTACTCCTGTGATGAGACGCAGATTTCTTGCCAGTGACAGGACGGATTTTGCCGAGGAAAGAACGGTCCTTGCATGTTACAGAACGATGATGGCAAGGGCGCGCACAGGGCTTGCCTTTACCCGTACGGGGATTGCCTTTATCGGGCTTGGGATTGCGCTGTTCAGGCAGTTCGCTATCGGCCCCTGGACGTTATTCGATGCCGCCCTTATCCTGACAGGTATTATGATGGCCATGGAAGGCTTTTACTGGTATTTCCCCGGCCGCCGTGCCGGTGTAGAAGGTTTTGAATCAGTGATGAGGAAAAAAAAGAGCCGGAAGGCATGGGATTTCATCTCTCTTCCCGTTCACAGGGTGATTGGAGGTCCCGGTGATTTCCATAAGCGTTTTTTTCAGGCAAAGGCCTCCTATGCGCCGGGCATATGGGCTACCACGGGACTTGCCCTTGAAAGGACAGTGCTCGCAGACAGAAGAAATATGATGGCAAGACTACGCACGGTTATGGCCCGATCACGGACGGGAATGGCATTTATCAGGACAGGAAGGAGCATATGCGCGGTGGGCACGGGGCTTCTGGTTTATTTCGGCACCGCTGATATTGCATGGGCCATGTTTAATATTGCACTGATAGTGATCGGACTGGCAGTCATTGCCGATGGACTTTACTGGAATATACCGGCTGAAAGAATAAGGAGACAATTCCCCTATTGTGTTGGAGATATGGAAACAATTATTCCTGATTACGGCCGGCCGACACGTTATTGGAAGAAGGTGGGTTTCAATCATGATGCTCGCTAACACAGGATTGCAGGGATTTCTCATATTGGTGGAACGGGGTATCCTGACGGATGAGGAACTCCGCAAAGCAGAGCATACGGCTGTTGCGAGGAGTGTCGACCTTGAAAGTGTTCTTCTCAGAGAGTATGATGTCCCGCGGTTTATTTTGCTCAAAGCGCTTTCGGAGTATTATCAATGCCCCACTATAGAGTATGACGAGAGAATGCTCATACCGCCCGGGTTATTATCGGCGGTTAATGGGGACATGCTTTCCATAAGCCGGTGGTTTCCGGTCATCAAGGATGGTGATACGGTGATTATAGCGGCAAACAATCCCGAAGACCCTGTGGTACTGGATGAGGCCAAAAGGTTTATCAAGGCAGAGAAATACGAATTCCGGGTGGCCCTTGCAGAAGATATTCAGTGGTTTATCCAGGACTTCCTTCATGCAAGGCCGGGTTATCTCTGGGGTACCGAGAGGACCGGTCTTTCCTTCTGGCGCACCACCATGGCCCAATGGCGGACGAGACTGGCTTGCTGCAGGACCGACATGGCAACGGCAAGGACCGGGCTTGCCTTCCTCAGGTGGGGGCTCGGGTTTATTGCCGTAGCAAATACCCTTATGCGGACCAAAAAGCTGCCGATAACATATCCCTTTTACTGGTCGATTATTGCTGCTGGATTTTTCCTCGGGTTCTTCGGCTTATCAAGATACCTGAAGATACGGAGATCTGAAATGAATCCCCCCGAACGCCGGACTATTGTGGGAATGACCTATGCAACCATGGGTTTTCTAAAGGGCTATCACCTTATTGAAACCACCGATGTTGAGATATCCAAGAAGAAGAGTATGCTTGCCCGTATTGCCGATCTGCTGGCCAGCCACTGCACCATTCTCTACCCCTCTCCATCCAGCAAGGAACGCACCCATCTTGCACGGGAGAGGAGTGTGCTTGGAGGACAACGGACAATGGCTGCATGTTACCGCACCATCTATGCCCGGGCGAGGACAGGGCTTGCCTTAATCCGGACAGGTTTTTCCTTTGCAAGTCTCGGCCTCGGCCTGCTGCACTATTTCGGGCTCAGTTTATTGTCGCTCTTTGATGTCATCCTTATTATTGCGGGGATATTCATGGTTGTGGATGGCCTGTTGTGGTATCTACCGGTGAGAAAGGAACAGGCCGAACTCCCGAGCTGTCCTATGCCCCAGTGAGGGCAGGGAAATCCGACGCCTATTCCTCTAATCTCATCGTCGTCCCTGTCCAGCCTTCGACTTATGGCAATGTTGGGTTATAGTACTTCAAGGTAAATAATCAAGCCCCCTGTTTTCATTATTAATAATGCGGCGGTTTTTCGTCTTTCAGGGTTTCTCCGGGGGATATGATGGATGAATCCCTGATCCGGTCAATGAGGTGTTTCAGGGTTTCGTACAGAGCATCTATCTGTTTCTGCTGATTGTAGACGGTGTCGCTCAGGTCTTTTATTGTGTTTTTCTGAAAGGCTATCTTTGTTTCAATTTCTACTAAACGGTCTTCATTCATCCATTCACACTCCATCTTTTATTTCTTCTTCTTTGCTGTCTTCGGGGACTTCCTCTTTTTCTTCTTCCTGTTTGCCTCCCATTGCTCATGTTCATCGATCATCTCCTGCAGACCGAGGTGCTCCCCGGGTAAGCTGACGATTGCGTCGTAATCTTTTCTGTAGAGCTTTATGACCTCGATATCCTTATTGATGAGCTGCTGGATATCCTCAAGAAGTCCTTTTTCTTCTTTGCTGCAGAATGAGATCGCTACGCCCAGGTTGATGCCGCGACCGGTCCTTCCAACCCTGTGCACGTAATTTTCGGGGTTGTCCGGAAGATCATAGTTGATTACGTAATCGACATCAGGCACGTCGATCCCGCGGGCACTGACGTCCGTGGCGATCATGATGCGGTAGCGGCCCTCCTTGAATTTTTTCATCACCTCGGACCGGTCGTCCTGTTTCTTGTCCCCGTGGATGGTAACCGTCTCTATCTGCACCCTCTCCATGGCCTTTGCTACCCGTTCGGCACGGACCCGTGTCCTTACAAATACGATGATCTTGCTTTCCGGATTATCCTTAATAAACCGATCGAGGAAAAACCGTTTGTCATCCATTTTCACAAATACGACAAAGTGCGAAACATTCTTCGCGACAGGGTCCTCCGGTGCTATCTGGATGCGTATTGCAGAACTCTTAACCTGCGAGAAGGCGAGTTTCTTTACCTCTCTGTTAATCGTGGCTGAGAAGAAGAGTGTCTGGTGCTTCTTTGTGAGCTTCCTCTTCACATACTTGATGTCATCTATAAACCCGATGTCAAGCATATGGTCGGCCTCATCAAGCACGAGGGTCCTGATCCGTGAGAGGTCAACGTACTCCTGTTTGATAAGATCAAACATCCGTCCCGGGGTCGCAATAAGTACGTCGATTCCGTCCTGGAGCTTTTTAATCTGCGGGTCCTGCTCAACCCCGCCGTACAAGGCAAAGGTCTTGACCTTCGTGTGGCGTGCAAGCTTTTCAAAAACCTCCCCGATCTGCATTGCCAGTTCACGCGTAGGGACCATGACAACGCACTTGATCCCATGGGACCGCTTGCTGCTCTTGTCCCTGTGGATCATGTCAACGATGGGAATCGCAAAAGCAGCCGTCTTCCCGGTCCCGGTCTGTGCAATTGCCAGGACGTCTTCGCCTTTCAGGATCGAGGGGATGGACTTGAACTGTATGTTCGTAGGCCTTTTGAAACCCATCAGGACAAGGTTTTTTTTAATTGTTTCTGATATCTTGTAGTCCTCAAACTTCATGAATTCACCTTGTTTCCCTTTTTAAGTTGTTTCCAATCTAAAAGCTACTTTTAATTATACCGAATTTGGGTGGGGTCTGTGTGACACTGAACCAGCATGACCTTTTTGAGCTTAAGGTGTTTTTTTATATCCAAATCATCCTTTCTCATGTTATCCTTTCTTAAGGGCTTGGTTCATTGAAGTCTGCGTCTTGTTTCCAATGAGAGACAAACTGAACGAAATTTACTGATAAAGAAAGCAGAAAAAACTGAGATAGTTTCCAAGATACCCAGGCAGTGAGTCGTTGTGACAGAACTACAGTTTAGATCGGAGCATAATTGTTAGATCGGAGCATAATTGTGACCAATAACGATATCTTACGCCGTATCCGCTATATCTTCGACTTTAACGATTCTAAAATGATTGCCGTATTTGGCTTAGCTGATTATCAGGTAACGCGTGGGCAGATCAGCGATTGGTTAAAAAAAGAGGATGATCCTGCGTATCAGAAATGTAGCGACACTCTGCTGGCGATTTTCCTCAATGGTTTGATTAACTATAAACGGGGCAAAAAAGAAGGGTCGCAACCCGAGCCGGAGCAACGCTTAACCAACAATATCATTTTCAGAAAATTAAGAATCGCATTAAACCTGAAAGCCGAAGACATATTGGAAATTATGGACATGGCCGGTTTGCGCATTAGTAAGCACGAATTAAGTGCGTTTTTCCGTAGGCCAGGGCATAAACACTACCGTGAATGTAAGGATCAGATCCTGCGTACTTTTCTCAAAGGTCTGCAGCTTAAATATCGCGATAGTGTGTAGGGTAGATGCAGACACTACTGTCCGGTTAAATTTCCACCTATTGCATTCACTATGAAGTCACTATGAACGGATTCCTTATTTTTCAATGTGTTAGCTCTTCCCATAGTATGCTGTCCGGTAAAGTTCACATTTCATATCATGCGGTAGTCACTAAAAGCGTTTACAGCCGGCCTTCCGGTTTTATTGACTGCGCTGCTTCTTTTACCTCCTCCTCTCCATTATTCCGCCCCTGCACATGGAGATCGGGAGTTGTCTCTTCGGACCTCGGTAATCGGAGCTGACTAAAGACCGTCATGTTAAGGGGTAAAACAACACATATCAAGACCTTTTTCATTGGCGCTCTTTAATATCATATCGCATATCTCCGAAAAATCTTTAACTTAAATACAGTCTGTGATATAATTGTGATATAATATATCTAAATGGTTGATATAGCGCTCGGCATAATTGCATCCGTGGTACTGGTTCTTGGAATCTTGCTGATTCCGATCCTCCTGGAATTCAGGAAGACTCTCACGAGAGTGAACGAATTCGTTGAGAGGACTGACAGCAGCCTGAAACCAACCCTTGAGGAATTACGGACAAACCTCGAGATGCTTAACAGGATCACCTCGGATATACAGTCGGTAACAGGCGGGGTCAGGGGGCTTACAGAGTCCATCAGCAGCACCTCTGAGAGTCTACGGAAGGTATCCAGTACGATTTCAGGTATAACAACTGAAACGAATGCCATAATTGCGGGTCTGAAGGCCGGTATCAGGACCGGCATTGAAGTATTCCTTAAAAATATTTTCAAACAAGGAGGTTAGCATGTCTGAAAAGGATGGATACAACGCTGGATCAATGCTGCTTGCCTTTTTTCTTGGTGGGGTTGCGGGAGCGGGGGTTGCATTGATGCTTGCACCCCAGTCCGGTGAAGAGACAAGGAGAAAGCTCAGGGATTTAGCAGAAGATGCAAAAGAAAAATCAACGGAATATGCTGAAGACGTGAAAGAAAAGGTAACAAAGGGCATAGAGAAGGGTAAAGACACTATGGCAACGACGCTTGAAAAGGGAAAAGAGTATGTTGAAGACAAGAAAACCGCTATCTCATCCGCCATTGAAGCAGGGAAAGAGGCCTTTGAGGAAGGAAAAAAAAAGTTTAAAAAGGCATAGTGGCCCTCTGCCTTCCCTGTTCAGTCTTGACCATCGGCTGAAAAGGTCCCGTTTGCTGTCATTATGAGCGGACGGAGACCCTTTCTCTCAGCTTTTTCTGTAGCGTCAGTAAAGAGCCTCTTAGGCGCAACAGGAAGCTCAACGTCCTTTGCCCCCCCTTTTCTGCTAAATGGTGCCGGGACAGCCCGGCCCATACCGTTTTCACTGCAACCCCGCACCGGCGGCTTTCCGACAATAGTCCATTTCAGTCAAGCACTACCACCTGAGGCGAAGGCATGCCTTGTGGCATAGCAATGTAATGTTCTGATATTTTGTAAGGTTCATTCGTAAAAAAGTTAAAAACACTTGATCAGTCTGTCATTCCGGCTTGTCCAGTCATTCCGGCTTGTCCGGAATCGTTCTTTAAGAATGATCCCCAACTCCCGAATGCGTTCGGGATTGCGGGAATGACAACTGATTGTCAAGCTCTCCGACATTTAGTGATTTATACGAAAATATTGCAGGAACGATTCCGGACAAGCCGGAATGACATTGTGCGTTGTGGTTAGTGTTAGTGTTAAGTTGAATTTTAAACCTGTCTTTAACTAAAACACGAAAGAGCCTTTTATGAGGTGGTGGCTTTCGGCAAACAGGCATTGTGAAATATATGACTTATGTCATACAAATTGCTGACAATAGATTCTAAAATACAAGTAAGAACAAACATTAAGGAGGAAAAAATGGTAACAACAGGGAAGGTAACAAAGGATACGGTTATTGGTGACATCATAAAAGAGAACCCCGAGGCAAAGAAGGTAATCGAAAAATACTTCGGCAATGGCTGCTTCACCTGTCCCGGCATCAAGGTGGAATCCATTTCCTTTGGTGCAATGATGCATAATATCGATCCGCAGAAGGTAGTGGACGAAATCAATTCGCTGGAGGACTGATATGGAAACAAGGTGTTTTGTATGCGGTTCAGATGAAAAAGAAAGGGTTTATCTCCCCTGTATACATGAAGGGGAGAAAAAGGCGGTATGTACAAGATGCCTCCCCATTCTTATACACGGAGCCCATTAACGCCCCTCCCCTGTTCAGGCCATCCGACAATAATGACTGAACAGTCATTCTGTAGAACGCCCGGACAGGCTTTCGAAACCGGGAGCACCTCCCCCGCTCCCGGTTTCCTTTATTCCCTCACCTGAGCTGTTTATAACCGGCACATATTTGAAGGTAAACGGGTCTGAATGGTGTAAAATATCAGGGTACATGTCTGCCCCTTGAAAAACCAGGGTTAATGGATAATCCCTTATTTGCACCAGAATGATCGAGGAGGATCTTATGAAGAGACTTACCAGGTATTTTCTCAATGGACTTTTATTTCTTGTTCCAATCGTTGCCACCATCTACGTGATCTATATTATTTTTATCAAGATTGACAATCTCTTCAGATTCAGTATCCCGGGCATCGGCTTTGTCGTTACAATCCTGCTAATAACATTCGTCGGGTGCATTACATCAAACTTTCTTACCAGAAGAATAGTCCGCCTCATTGACAGGGTTTTCACACGCCTGCCCCTTGTGAAGATGATCTATTCCTCCATCAAGGACCTGATAGGTGCATTTGTGGGAGACAAAAAGGGATTTAACATGCCTGTTCTTGTCTCCATATCACCGGAAAGCAAGATACATGTTATAGGTTTTGTGACAAAGAAGAACCTCGAAAACATCGGACTCTCCGACATGGTAGCGGTTTACCTCCCCCAGTCTTATAATTTTGCAGGCAACCTCATTATTGTTCCAAAGGAACAGATACGCCCCCTTGATGTTGACAGCAGTGACCTGATGGCATTTATTGTCTCCGGGGGGATAACGTCAAGATGATACCGGCATGGAAGACTGACACAAGGGGGACGAACCTCCCCGCCGCAGAGACGGCGGGGTATCGTTAGGTATAGTTTATTAGATTTAAAAATCCCCCATTGTCCCCTTTTTCAAAGGAAGGATTATGAGGAAACCCCACAGAAGAGACTGTGGGTTATTAAAAAAAATAATCGATATTCCTTTCCCGGAAGCCCCGACCTTTGGTCTGGGAGCTTCACTTCTGTATCCTTGTGATATGAACTTGTGTTCCTTTCTTATCCGGGCTCTCGGCAATCATGATATTTATTGAGACCGGAGCGTCTGTGTCAATAGCAAAATTTGCCATCCTGCCGTTTGGAGAGGTCATCTCAAAAAATTTAGGAGTCCGGCCTTTAAGTTCTTTTTTATAAAACGCAATCACCTTCTCAATTCCATCATCGCTATGCAGAAATGTCGATGAAACGCCCCCTTCCTTCCCCTTATTCATCCCCTTCATACTCCATGTCCGCCCCTCTTCGGCATCCGCCCCGGGATAGATGGGAACTCCCAGGTCCTCTGGAATTTCACCTTTTCCTGTCCTGAATGTCACGGTTCCCTTCTCAGAGGTAACGGTGAGTTCCTTTACATCTCCATTACCCTTCTTCTCAACCTTCACCTGTCCACCGGGAGTGGAATAGACACTGGTATTGTCCTTTCCCTTACATCCCGAAACTACCAGTATTGCCATAGCTATAAGCACCCAAATACTTCTCATGACCGGATCTCCTTTCAGGCATTGATTTCACTGTTTAAAGCAATAAGATTAGAACTTCCCCGGATTCAAGGCATTGCAATAACCACGTCATAAGTCCCGATTGATGCCTTATCCATGATACCCTGTTCCCAGAGAAGGGATGTGACGTACTTTACAGATTTCTTCGGCACCATGAGGATCAGTTTTGTTCCTGATTCAGCAATCCTCTTCCATTCGGCGGCCTTCCCTGAATTGATGCTATGCTCGGTTTCAACCTCCAGTACGGCCAGCACCATACCGTGATTCCCGAGTATTATGTCCGGATAACAGTCATCGAACTCGTGTCTCTGCCCTTCTATGTTGTCCTGAATTTCGTTATAGTCCCGCGACAGCCTCTCCTTGAGTTTACGGACAAGCCAGTCATGGATCAACTTCTCTTCATCCATTGTTCCTCTATCTCCTTCACCTTCCTAAGCCGTCGTTTATAGCGATCAAGATCCTTGAACCGTGCCTTCAGGAAAGCCGTTACCACTTCCTTTGCCAGTTCCACCCCTATGATCCGCGCACCGAGGCACAGGACATTCATATCGTCATCCTCAACACCCTGGCGGGATGAATAAGTGTCATGGCACACTGCAGCCCGGATCCCGTGGAATTTGTTGGCTGCAATCGATGCCCCGACACCGCTTCCGCATATCAGGATACCCCTCTCTGCCTCCAGCAATATGATCTTATCAGCCACAAGCCTTGCAAAGTCCGGGTAGTCTGAAGACTCACCAGAGAATGCCCCAACATCGGCCACCCCGTGCCCCCTGTCCCGGAGGAAGCCGGTGAGGGTATTTTTTAGTTGATAACCCCCATGATCTGCCCCGATTACGATATTCATTTCTGCCTTATATTATACCCGAACCGAAAACTTCCTGCTAACTGGTATCCTGCATTTTTGGATTAAAGGGAGGGGTGATAACAGCATCTTAATCCACCCCCCCTCTGCCCTCTGCCCTCTGTCCTTTGTCCTCAAGGGCCGGGTCAGGTTTTATACAGATGGACATCGCGCTGGGGAAAAGGAATCTTTATATTCCTTTTTTCGAACTCTCTGTATATTGCGGAATTCAGCTCATGAACGGTCAGACCCCTCACGGACGGCTCTCTTGCCCAGCAGAGCAATTCAAAGTTTAGTGCGGAATCCCCGAAGGAACGGAATCTCACCCTCGGTGAAGGCAGGGAAAGGACATTTGGATTGCCTTCAGCTACCTCCAACAGGGTCTTCTCCACGAGGTCTATATCACTGCCGTAAGCAACGGATACGGGGCTTCTGACCCTGAATCTTGGAATGGGAGCGCTCTCATTTATGATCTTTGTATTGGCAATAATCGAGTTGGGTATAGTTATCAGGATGTCATCCCTCGTCTTTATCCTCGTACTTCTGACACCTATCGTTACCACCTCTCCCCTCTCGCCACTGTCCAGCACCACGTAGTCGCCTATAATAAAGGGCTTGTCAAAAAAGATGCTGATTCCTCCAAAGAGGTTTGCCATCGCGTCCTTGGCGGCAAAGGCAACGACAGCGCCTGCAATTCCGGCTGATGCAAGAAGAGGGGTAAGGTTAATCTTCCAGATTGATAGGAAAAAAAATGCCGTTGTACCGAGTATGATGATCTTGGAGATGTTCTTTATAAGTGGTATCAGGTCCTTACGAAGACCCGTCTCATCCTTCACAGCGCTTAAGATATGGTGTACAACCTGGTTACTTGTCTTTATCAGCGTTATACACCATGTCAGCACTAATACTGTATAGGAGATGGATTTGAGATAGAAGGCAGCCTCGTCCTTTAAGCCGATATGGGGGAGGCTGAAGATTAAGCTCAGGAAAAACAAAGATAGAATGATGGGTCTGTGAAGAATATCTATGACCTCATCATCAAGTGATGTACGGGTAATCCCTGTGAGTCTCAACAGGAACTTTTTCAAAAACAGGTCGACTATCTTGAAGAAAAGTAAAAGGGCAACAGTGACAATGATCAAACGGATTAGGGGGTTATTCAATATTTCATGCATACTTAATTATACCTGATCTGAGCGGTTCTTTCACCTAAAAAAAGGATCAATACTCTAAATAGAGTTTGTGTATAAAGTGCCGTTTTTTATTTTTGTCATACCCCGAAAGCATTCGGGGTATCCGGAACTTATTGAAAAAACTGGATTCCGGCTTAAGAACTGCCGGAATGACAGATAGAGATACTGACTTTATACAGGCACTAAATAGGGTTGTGTATAAATTACGATCGCTTGTCATTCCCGCAAGCGAAGCATGTCGGGAATCCTTCTCAAGGAACGATTCCCCGAGCGCTTTCGGGAAATGACGGAAAAACGACAATTGTTCGACTTTATACAGGAATGCAATTAATGTACAGCGGTATCTGCTCTGAAGCGTTTTGAATTCCTGACAAAATTCACCCGAAGTTCCCGACTATGGGGGTTAATAAGGAGGGATTTCAGGCGTTAAGGGACTGCTGCCGGAACCGCGAAACACCACCACTGATTGTAATTCAGAGGTGGCAGGTTATAGACTTCTCCAAGGACATCACCTTATCTTATAAACGATAGAGGTTCTCTATATGCGTGGCAAGTCGTACAAACCGATTTTGCCGCCTCTTTCGTCACCTTCCACGAATGCGGCTTGTGACACCAGGTACATTCAAGCCCTACAGTCTCTATATGGAGCTGGTGTTTACCCACATTTAAAATATCTCTGTGGCAGGATAGGCATTTATCGAAACCAGGCAAGAGCTTTGCGTGGGGTTTATGACATTCATAACAGTAAAACTGCATAGGCGCACCCTTGGGCACGTTAATCTTTGGCGCCTTGTTGATCGTCTCCTTGTTTGGTCTAAAGAACTCGACATCCAACGTGCCACCTGCAATCAATTCTTTTCTTGTTCGTTCACCACCGTGACAGAAGAGACACTTTCCCCTCCCCGGCCTCAGATCTACGGTGCGGTCCGTATGACAGTTAAGACATGCAAGCCCTTTCATGCCGTGAACCTCTTTGCCCTTATGACACCTGAGACAGAATCTTGCACCGGGCAAAAATTCATGCAGTATATACCCATGACATTTGGAACACTCTATCCTTTCCATAAAATAATGCCTTGCGTGCATCCTTGAAGAGTTTATCTTTTTGGCTTCAGGATACTTCTTGTTCTTCTCCCAATGACATTTAAAACAGAATTTCCAGGGCACTATTATCTTGCCATGCAGTGGTGGTACGGATTTGGGACGGTGCAGGATAAAGGTTATAAGTAGTCTGTTCTGCTCAGGGATACCCATATGATGGCATTCATGGCAGTTTATCCCTTTGTGCTTGCTTTTTGACCATGCAGTATATGCCGGCTTCATCAAATGGCAGCTTACGCAGAATTTTGGATTATTCTGGGTAAAGTCATAAAACTTAAATGCAACAATACCGGCACCTACAGCGATAACGAGAAGCAGTACCGCAATTATTATCTTTCCCTTCAGCGTCAGACCAAGCTTAAGCCACTGCAGCTTCTTTAACATTTCAGGACCTCATTAATCAGCATAGTATAAAGGGCTCGTATGAGCACAATTTTCCCGGTTGATTATGTCAAAACAAGGGATCAGTCAGGACTACCTGGATCTCCCCGGTATCTGCAGGCATCTGAATAACGCCGTATTATAACATCCCGGATTCAAATTTAGGTAATCCTGATCGTAATATTGCAAAAAACACTTCTCAATATCCCTTTGGGAAGGGTGACAAGGGGGAAGATTTTATTCTGAAACTTATTCCGGACAGATAAATTTTTTCTTAATATACGGGGAGTTTCCCTCCAATTCGGGTATCAAACGGCATAGGAGGTTGATTCTATGAAGGTCATACCGACATAATCGTCAAAGGCACGCGGGAAGCGGAATTCGGACACAAGGTAAACATGACGACGGGCAGGAGCAATATCATACTTGATGTAGAAATAACGGACGGCAATCCGGAGGATACGCAGCTATTTGAAGGGGTATTGGAGAGGATACAGTGAGACTATGTGGTAACACCGGGTGATGTAGTAACCGACGGGGGATACACATCGTTGAAGAATCAGGAGAAAGCGAAAGAAAAAGGTGTGGAAAAGACTATAAGCGGCTTTGTGGACATATTTGCACCCGGAACCATAAAATAAAAAATTACCAATCACGGTATTTGTTTGTTTTTGCAGACAGAAGATATTCAACGAAATAAACAGATGGGAGGCCAATATGCAACGGTTCGTTTTTATTCTGCTGTTAACAGTGTTTATTATTCCCTCTAAAGCGGGGGCTGATGAGATTATAAAAAAGGGCCAGATCCTTAGTCTGGAACAGTGTACGGAAATAGCGCTTAAAAATCATCCGGATATGATTGCAGCCGTGAATACGGTAGGTATAAATCAGAGCAGGATAGGCCGGGCAAAGGCAAACTATTATCCTGAAATTGGTGTGTCATCGGGCTATAGCAGGTATTCTCCCGCTTCAGGAACTACAAAACAGTCCTTTGACGAATATACGGGCAGCGTCACACTAAAGCAGAATATCTACGATTTCGGTAAGACAGCGACGCAGGTAGACATCCGGAGACTGAATCTGAATTCTTCCCGTTACGACCTGAAAAATACCTCCGAACAGATAATCTTCAATGTAAGGCAGGCTTACTACGGTGTATTAAAGGCAAGGCGAAACAGTGATGTTGCTGCAGAAACCGTCAAGCAATTCCAGCAGCACCTCGAACAGGCAAAGGGTTTTTATGCAGTCGGCACAAGGCCTAAATATGACGTGACAAAGGCAGAGGTAGACCTGGGCAATTCAAAACTGAAGCTGCTTATCTCGGAAAATGCCCTCAGAACGGCAAAGGCGGATCTGAATAATGCAATGGGTATTCCCGAAGCGCCCGAATATACCATCGAGGATAATCTTGTGTTCCGGAAATATGACATAAACTTTAAAGAGGCATTGCAGAGGGCTTACAAACAGAGACCCGACCTCCGGTCGATCAGTTACAGGAAAAAGGCATCGGAGGAATCCGTTGGACTTGCAAAAAAAGATTATTACCCCGTCCTGTCCGGGAATGCGGATTACAGCTGGTCTGGAGAGAGATTTCCCCTTGAGCACGGCTGGAGCGCGGGGGTAACCCTTTCATTCCCGGTATTCAGCGGATTTTCGACAAAATATCAGGTAGAGGAATCAAGGCGGAACCTCCGGGTTTTAGAGGCAAACGAGGAATCACTGAAGCAGGGCATATTCCTTGAGGTGCAGAAGTCATATCTGGATCTCAAAGAGGCGGAGGAGAGGATTCCCGTTGCCGAACTCACTGTAAAACAGGCGAAAGAAAACCTCGATATCGCAAATGGGAGGTACAGAGCGGGCGTGGGCAATCCGATAGAGGTTACGGATGCAGAGGTAGCATTGACCAATGCAAAGACATCCTATATCGAAGCGCTTTATGATTACAGGGTTGCAGAGGCAAGTCTTGTAAAAGCTATGGGGGGAGATAAGTGATCCGGGGATTGCCGGCTTTGCTGCAATTTGCCGAAGATATGGAATCCTATTATAATAGAAGCCGGATATGGAGATATGACCGGCAATAATATCACAGGGGATTGATAAATGAAGAGACGGACGGTTTTTTTTGCCATTATCGTTATTGCAGCGGCCGCCCTCCTGGTACTTTTCTTTTCAAAAGGGGGGGAGAGCCCCGGATACATAACCACATCCGGAATCATTGAGGGTGTTGAGACCAACATTTCAACAGAGTTGCCGGGCACAATTTCGTACATATGCTGCAGTGAAGGTGACGCGGTAAGGCAGGGAGACGTTGTCCTCAGGCTCGTAAATAATGACCTCAGGTCATTAGTGGAGCAGGCAAAAGCGGGCGTTGAGAAGGCAAAAGCCGATGCCATGGTATTACGGTCTGCGATCAAAAGTTCAAGGGCTGATATTGCAAGCGCAGTTGCGGATATTAAAAGCGCCGAAGCCGACATGAAAGGAGCCTCGGCCCGTATGGAAGAGGCAAAAAGACAGATGGACAGGGCAAGTGCTCTCTATATAAGGGAATTTATTTCAAAAGAATCTCTGGATGCGGCTGTGACCGCCTATAAGACGAATGTTGCAAACTACAAATCTTCGAAGGCAAGGCTTGCAGCATCATATTCACGGAAGAACGCTGCTGAAGCGCAGTTAAACACTGCCGAAAGCCGTCTTAACGCTGCGTGGGCAGCCGTCAGGCAGTCTGAAGCAAATCTGGCATATAACCTGGCCAGGCTCTCTTACGCAACTATAAAAAGCCCCTTATCCGGAACAGTCGTCTTCAGGGCGCTGGAAAAAGGCGAGACAGTAAGTCCGGGGACGGCGGTTTTGACAATAGTTAACCTGAAAAATCTCTATGCCAGGATCGATCTGGAAGAGACCAGGATCGGGGATATTAAACTCAACGGCCCTGCAGCGGTCATGACGGAAGACATCCCCGGCAGGGTATTTAAGGGAAAGATTTCAGAGATAGGAAGATATGCCGGTTTTGCAACACAGAGGGACGTTAGCCGGGGGAGGCAGGATATAAAGACATTCAGGGTCAAGGTTGCTTTGGAAGACCCTGGCGGGTTGTTGAAGCCCGGGATGACGGTTGAGGTAGAGATACCTGAAAGGATACAAGGTGGTTCAGGGAAACAAGGCGGTTGAGGTCACCGGCATAACCAGACAATACGGGCGGATTACCGCTGTGGATAATGTGAGTTTCGATGTATTTGAGGGTGAGATCTTCGGGTTTCTCGG
>BDTA01000115.1 GCA_002897935.1 bacterium BMS3Abin08 | reverse complement strand
TCTTGAGGTATCCTGAGGGGTTTCCGCTTGATAGTTACCCCCTCAAGGTAATCATTCAGGTTAATAAGTCCCTCCTGCTCTGCCTTAAGCCAGTCAATACGGTTCCCGAAGCGGGAGCTTGGAAAGCCCTTCACAAACTTGTAAAAATCATTCTTGAACTTAACCTTTTTCCCATAGGAATGACACCTGTCGCAGTTCTTTGTAACATTGCCGAAGAGGTCTTTTTGCTCCGGGGCAAAGACCTCCTTCCCATTATGGCAGGACCCGCAGTAAAGACCGTTTCTTATGTCCGCTTCCCTTATGCCCGTCCCCCCTGCCTCCATGGCAAAACCTATATCCACATGACATAAACGGCAGGTGTACTTTGACCTGTGGAGCCAGTGCTTGAAGACAACGGGTGCAATATTGTTCTTTTCAGCAAAGTTGTTGATTACTACATTGCCGTATTCATGCGGTCGTGGTGCCCTCTTCTTTACACCAAAGGTCTGAGCAAAAGCCAGTGATACCCCGAGGAGAATAAAAAGACAAACCAGAAAACCCGTTTTCTGTTTCATCGCCGATACCTCCTTGGATCATTGATGTTAAGTGAAAGACAAACTGATAATTATAGCTTTAGATTCAATATATCATAAAATGCCGGACTTGTCAAATTGCGGACCTTTTCAGATTCAGATGTAACACCGGGGCTACCTTGAAGAGAACTTTTTCCGCAGTATCCCTGTAATCACCTTTGCCTCCTCGGTTTTTGTTAGAAGGGAAATACCGAAATAAAGGACAATGCAGGCAAGGATGGTGCCCCCGAGATAGAGTCCCTTCATTATCTGCCTCCCGCCTTCCTCCCATGGTTTTCCGTGGAGAAGGGCATACCCGAAAATCCCCATTAAAACGGATGCCGTCAGGACCTTCAAAAATGTGACCGTTATCCTTCTCCCCTCGACACCGCCGAGCCTCTTTCTGAGGAAGAAGAAGAGGAGCGAGAAGTTAAGCCAGGAGGCAAGGGAGTTGGAAAGGGCCAGCCCCCCGTGTTTAAGGGGGCCCATGAGGATGATACTCAGGACGATATTTGTCAGCATTGATATGACCGCAACCTTCACCGGTGTCTTCGTATCCTGTAATGAATAGAACGCCGAGACCACAACCCGCACCCCTACCATTGACCATATGCCCAGTGCATAAAACATGAGTGCAAATGCCGTCCCCTCCGTTGCCCTGTAATCAAACTCTCCACGCTGAAAGAGTATGTTGACAATGGGCATCCTCAGCGCTATGAGGCCCGCCATTGCAGGTACGGTTATGAAGAAGAGCAGCCTCAGGGCAAAGGAAAAGTCCTCCCTCAATGCATCGATCTTACCCCTTGATGCATGTTCCGACAGGGCCGGAAGCACCGCCATTCCCATTGCCACACCGAACATGCCGACCGGAAACTGAATCAGACGCATTGAATAGTAGAGGTATGTGATGCTCCCCTCCCGGAGGTAGGAGGCCAGGATAGTGCTTACAAAGATGTTTACCTGGGCAACTGCCAGACCGAGTATGGTGGGGAGTAGCAGCCTTCCCATCTTTCTGAGGGCCTCATGTCTGAAATGCCAGTCAAGACCAAAGGAGTATCCCTTGCGGAGATAGGATGGTGCCTGGGAGATAAACTGCATCATACCCCCCAGGGTAACCCCTATTGCCACGGCCATGACCGGGTGTTTAAAGAGAACGGTGAGGAGGACAATGGTGATTATAACGGTGATGTTAAACCATGCCGAAGCAAGGGCGGGGACAAAGAAGACGCGCTTTACATTCAGCGCCCCCATCGTGAAGGCGGCAAGGCTCACGAAGAGTAGGAAGGGGAACATGATTCTCGTAAGAAGTACCGTTACGGAGAGCTTGTCCTTATCTGTGAAGCCCGGTGCAATCAACTTTACTATTGAAGGGGCGAAGATGATTCCAAGAACACAGATTACCCCAACGACGGTTATAATGAATGTAAAGGTCACCCGGGAAAGCCTCCTTGCCTCCTCCTCTCCACCTTTTATCCCCACCTCTGTCAATACGGGAATGAATGCAGAGGACATGGCCCCCTCGGCAAAGAGTTCACGGAGAAGGTTCGGGATACGGAAGGCCACAAAGAAGGTATCGGAAAGACCCGTTGCCCCGAGGTATCCGGCAATCACCATATCACGGACAAAACCCAGTATCCTGCTTATAAAGGTGGCAATGGATATCAGGGTGGCGGAACGTGCGATTCTCCCCCTTTCACTCATAGGTTGAATTATATCAGAACGGAAGGGGGTTAGGCTTTGTTTCATAACTTCCAAATCCATGAGTTCAGTGCCGGGTGATGAATCATGGCTGACATAATGGCCCCTTTTATATAGAGTGTGTTTATAAATAACAGTCATTAGTCATTAGTCATTCCCGCAATCCCGAACACATTCGGGAGTCGGGAATCCTTCTTAAAGAACGATTCCCCGAACGCTTTCGGGGAATGACAAACGACATCTGTTCGACTTTATACGCAGACTCTATATAGTGACCCAAAATAACGAAAAATAACGAAAAAAGCTTGACAAAAGAATAGTTTTGTGGTATAAAGTAATGTATAAATTAAAATTATTTAATAAGTTTGAAGATTAATTAAAGTTTCAAGGAATGGTATCAATAATGACTGAAACGGGAGTATTGTCGCAGAACATAAAAAAGCAGATTGCCGGAAATCTGTTGGAACTCTCTTCAGTCAAGGGGAATCTGCTCAGTGCTTCAGGAGACAGAGAGATCAAGTCCCTCTATGTTACAAGCTGTCATCCCCAGGAGGGAAAGACAACCTGTGCCCTGAGTATGGCACACGCACTCTCCAATGAGGCATATGAGAAGGTTCTGCTGGTGGATGGAAATTTTCAGTCCCCTAAGATTCACAGGCTTTTTAATATCAGTGCTGATCCGGGCCTGTCGGATCTGCTTGTTGCAAGAACTGCATACGGTGAAGCCGCAAGAAAGACCGAGTATGAAAACCTGGAGATCATTCCCATAGGATCTGAACTGCCGAATATCCTTGATGTCCTGACCTCAAGGGAGTTCAACCTGGAACTGTCAGCACTAAAAGAGACAAATGATAATGATTATGTAATCTTTGATGGACACTCACTGTTCGGGACTTCAGATGCCTCCGTGGTGTCCAGATTTTTTGACGGTATAATCCTGGTTGTTGAATGTGAAAAGACCCGATGGGAGGTTGTACAGTTGGCAAAGGAAAAACTGACCAAAGCCGGCGGAAATATCATCGGTGTGGTTATGAATAAGAGAAAATACTATATACCGAAGGTCCTCTATGGTAAGGATTAAAAAATATTTGGCTGTTCTTATTACAATTGCCGCTGTTTTTTCCTTGGCTGCCTGTGCAGGGAACAAGGAACTGAGCCCTGGAAACGAGGTTTCCCTTGGAAAGACCACCTTTTCCTTTGACAAGGATACATATAATTATGCACTTTTTCCTGAGTACCATATTGTTCCCGGGGATGTCCTGGATGTCCTGTTCCAGATCCGTACCTGGGTAAAAAAGGCGGAGTTCAGGCTTGCAATCGATAACGAGATCTCGGTCAAGTTCATATATAACTCCGAACTTAATGAAACACAGCTCGTACGTCCTGATGGTTCCATTACCCTGCCCTATCTCGGGGAAGTCAAGGTTATAGGAAAGACAGTCCAGGAACTGACGAAAGAGTTAAAAAAGAGATACAGCAGTATTCTGAAAAACCCGGAACTCTACGTTATTGTGCCCGAGTTCCGTTCAGCTATAAAGGAACTTAAAAAGGACCTTCATACAGCTCCACGCGGACTAAGCAGGCTGGTTACCGTAAGGCCCGATGGATACGTAACGTTTCCCATGGTTGGTGATATTTTTGTTGCAAACAGGACTATTCCTGAGGTGGCTAAGGAATTGAATGCCAAGTACAAGGATATTCTTCCCGACCTTAATTGTGATCTGTTTCTTGAGAGGCATGCCGGTTCCGTTATATACGTTGTTGGTCAGGTCAGGAAACCCGGTGCATACAAGATAGTTAAACCGATTTCCATAGCGGAGGCGATGTCGTTAGCGGGAAGTTACCTCTCATCTGCCAAGTTGGACAGCATAATTGTTGTACGCAAGCATGAGGATAAGCTGATTGCAACAAGGGTTGATTTAAAGGCTGCCCTGGCAATGAAAGAGGGAAGCGACTTTTTCTATCTGAAACCCGATGATATTGTCTACGTGCCGAAGACGTGGATCTCTAAAGCGGCAGAAGTCGCCCGGGATATCAGTGATATCATATTTTTCAGGGGTTGGAGCCTGGGTTTCAGCTGGGAACTCCACGATGCGGCTCCATCAAGTGGATATTAGAGGATAATATCATGCCTCGGACAGAAAACTATTTAAGAGAACTCTACTCCATCTTTTTTGCACAGAAAAGAACGATTTTCTGGGTTACTTTGCTCATTTTTGTCTGTTCGATTCTGATAGCATTTTTCTGGCCGCCGACGTACTCTGCAACGGGCACTTTCCTTGTCAGGGGGAAAAAGGTTGTGACGAGTCCCGGCACTCTCGAAGCGGTTCAAAAACCTGTGTTCCCGGTTCAAAAGGAGGACCTTTTTTCCGAGGTTCAGGTCCTCACATCAAATGACGTTATTGAAAAGACCGTCAAGGAACTAAAGAAAAAGAACAAGAATCTCTATCCTGCGTCAAGTAATTTAACCAGGGAGATCTACAAGATAAAGAAGAGAATAAAGACGGAGGTCCTTCCTGCGTCAAATGTCATAAAGATCAGTTTTTACAGCAAGAAGCCGAAGGAATCGGTAACCGTCCTGGAAACACTCATGGATCAGTATATCGATTACCGGCTGGAGATAGCCAATCCAAGTCAGGCCCAGAGCTTTTTCGCCCGTCAGGCGGAAAAGTTCAAAAAAGGCCTTGAGGCCAAGGAAGATGAACTCATAAAACTTGTAAGAGATACAGGTGTTCCGGAGCCGCTGAAGGAGATAGCGAATAACCTTCGTATAAAAGAGGCCCTGGAAAAACAGCTGAATATCCTCATGAGTGACTTTATCGGGAAAAAACGACTTGTTACGCATTTATCCAAGGAGGTTGCAAAAAATAAGGTCCAGTACTTTTCTTTTATTGAAGGGAGCAAAACGATTACAGAGCTTGGGTTGTCATTGCAGAAGCTGGTTATAGAATATGGTAAGGTTTTAAGGACTTACCTTCCGGGAAGTGAAAGGGCTGAAGCAATAGAACAGCAGATAAAGAAAACGTTTCAGTCTCTCAGGGCTGAGGCGAAGGCATATAACGACGAGCAGTTCAGCCAGTTGCTGGCAGCCAAAGATAAGATAGAGAATCTGGAGAAGAGAATAAAGGCGCTTGATGACAGGAATGTCATGCTGCAGAACCAGTCTATCTACCAACAGAGGATAGAGCGAGAGATAAAACTGCTGCAATTCTCCTATGAGACTTTTTCAAAGCGCAGAGAAGAGGCGGGAGTTAACAGGGCTGTTCAGGAAACAAACTTTTCAACGAATGTGAGTGTCCTGAGCAAGGCCTTTCCTTCCGACGGTCCTGTCTTCCCCAAGAAACGCATAGTAATTCCATTAGGGTTGCTTGTGGGCTTCATAACCGGCTGCAGTCTCGGGTTTATAAGGGAGTATTTTGATCATACCTTTAAGAAGCCGAGTGACGTAGCGAGATATGCTGACTTGCCGGTAGTGTTCTCTATCCCGAAATGGGATAATAAGCAACTAAGGGGCATTGCAGAGGGCCTGATAATCATCCTGATCCCTGCTTTATTATTGGGGGTACTGCAGTTTCAGCCCGAACCGGTAAAGTCTTTCCTAAAAACCCTGAGGGCTTCAGGTGATGTGAGCGCAACGGATACCGGAACCATAAAAAAGCCGCAGAGGGAAGTGCCCCTCAAGTTGAAGGATGTCTCTCGCAAGGTAAAGCAGCGGCATGCCGATAGCCAGTTTCTTGAGAATATTCCCGTGTTGAAAACAGATGTATCTTTCAGGAAGGCAGAAGCAGAGGCTTCCGGGTTAAGTGCTGATAACAATGTCATGGCTGATAGCAGCGCAGCAGTTGCAGGCCGGGAGTTTTATACAATACAGCAGGTGAGCAGGAACAAGAATCCGGGTTTTTTAGAAAGGCTTAAAGGGCAAGTATCTGAACTGTTTCCGACTACCGGCAAGGCTGAAAAAAGAACCGGACTTCTCGGGTATCTGAAAATGATAGTAAAAGCCGGCTATCCTTCAGCTTTATTATTGGACTTCATGGAGTTTCAGCCCGAACCGGTAAAGTCTTTTCTGAAAACCCTGAGGGCTTCAGGTGATGTGAGCGCAACGGATACCAAAACCGTAAAAAAGCCGCAGAGGGAAGTGCCCCTCAAGTTGAAGGATGCCTCTCGCAAGGTAAAGGAACGGCATGTCGATAACAGGAAGGCAGAAGCAGAGACTTCCGGGTTAAGTGCTGATGACAATGACATGGCTGATAGCAGCGCAGCAATTGCAGACCGGGAGTTTTATACAATACAGGTGAGCAGGAACAAGAACCTGAGTCTTTTAGAAAGGCTTAAGGGGCAAGTATCTGCATTATTGTCGCTCCCTGTAAGTATCGAAAAGAGAGGTAGCTTCTTTATCCTCAATACCGGCAAGGCCGGAAAAAGAACCGAACTTCTCGGGTATTTAAAAATGATACTAAAAGCCGGCTATCCTTCAGCTATGATCATAAAAGGATTTACCGACCGGGAGATAATCCTTTCGGACAACAATCCACCACTTACTCAATCATAGAGTCCATCTTAATCTGTTGAGTTTTAAATCTTTCTTAATTGAAAGCCTGCTATGGTTAAACGGGAAAAGAATAATTATAAGGGCGGATATTTAAAGGTCTTTTCAGTAGTAAATAAAATATTCAATTTCCTTATAGCACTCTTTCTTACACTTCTATCTTCCCCCCTGTTTCTGATGATTGCAATCCTCATTAAAGTTCAGGACGGTGGGCCGGTGTTCTATGCAGGAACGCGGCTTGGTTTGAAAAAAAAAAGCTTTACAATGTACAAGTTCCGCACCCTTATTCAGGGGGCTGATAAGATAATCGGAGCGGAGATTCTTGATAAGACCAGGCATAGGGTAATGACTCCCCTTGGTCGTTTTCTGCGGGAGACAAGGTTAGATGAACTGCCGCAGTTACTGAACATACTGAAGGGTGACATGGACTTCGTGGGTCCGCGGCCGGTCCGCCCCGAGATATATGAAAAGTTCGGCAGGCATATCAGGGGGTATGATAAACGATTCGTTGTCAAACCGGGACTGATTGGATATTCTCAGCTCTTCACGCCCCATAGTTCCCCCAAACGAATCCGTGTGCTTATAGATAATAAGTTAGTAGAGAAGAAACAGAAGTTTATATGGGATTTTGCAGTAGTATTCTTTACCATGCTTGTCGTTGCAAAAAAGATTGTGTACACAGGCATTAAAGTTTTATGGAACGATATTGTAAAAGTAAAGATACTTCACAGGTACAGGGAGAAGCGTTCGGTACAGAGGGTGAAGCTGAAAAATGCCGCAGTCTATATCGGCCCTGCACTTAGAAGTGGCTCCTTAAACAGCGACGGTAGTTTTGTGAGCCTTCCCAACAAGGAAGACACCATGTTTGATGTAAGGGCCGAACTGGTGGATATCAATGAGGAGGCGGTTTTGATACGTACGGACAGCGAACTCAGGGAGAGACGGTTTTTGTTGAAAATGGAAACCTGGGTGGCATCTATACACAGAAAAAGAGACATAAAAAAAACCGTTCTCTGCAGAGGCGAGGTGTATAAACGGCATGAGGTTAAGGAAAAAGGGGAAAACAGCTACAGGTATATTGTAAAGTACAGACCCGTATCACCTTTAAACCATTACATGATCCATCAGTATTTTCTCTATGAAAGCATGGTATAATAACAATTATGGGCATCACCTTCTCCGTTGTTATACCGGCGTACAATGAAGCTGCTAATATCAGAAAATGTATCCGCTCTGTAAAGGAAAGCGGCATGGGAGAAGAGATTCTTGACTTGATCGTTGTTGACAACGGTTCAACTGACAGCACTGTAGAGATTGCAAAAAAGGAGGGATTAGATGTAATTGAAAATACCTCGGGAGTCAGAAAGACCATTGCAGCCCTCAGGAATTCAGGTGGTAGAAGGGCGCGTGGTGATGTTCTTGTCTTTCTCGATGCCGATATAGTGGTTCCAGATAATTTCTTTCACAGGGCGAAGGACTTTTTTTCAGGTGGCTTTAAAGGGGTGTTGGGTTTTGTTGAAAGGGTTCCTCAAGACGCTGGATGGTTAGGGAAGGTATGGAGTGAATGTCTGTTTCTGAAACGCAGCAGGCTTATGGAGGTGGATTTCCTTCCTGGACGGAATTTATTTGTTAACAGAGAGGTCTTTGAAAAGATAAATGGATTCAACGAGAGCCTGATAACGTGTGAGGACAAGGATTTCACGTTCCGGGCCATAAGGGCGGGTTTTAAGGTTATGTCTGTGCCGGATACTGCTTATATACACCTTGGATATGAAAAGAGCCTGTGGGAGTTTGTTAAAAAGGAGTTCTGGAGACAGGGAAGTACCCTTGAGTTTGCGAGGTTGTGGCACTTTTCATTCAGATCCCTTAGGAATCCTATGCTCTCTTTCTGGCATATATTTTTCTTCCTGTTATTCATCTCGGCGGTTGTTTTTTTCAAATCGACCGTTGTTTTAACCGCATCTGTCTTGTGGCTCTTCCCCTCTGTTGTAATGACTGTCAGGACCGGGGGCAAGAGAAACTTCAGTTTTTATTTTATGGGCTTTGTACTTGAGTTTCTAAAGTGGAATATATCCGGTATAGCTCTTGTTACACAACTCCTGAAGGGTAAGCCCTTCAGGACAGAGATAAGTAATTTGTTAATACCATGAAAGAGCATTATAAATCTATAGCATCAAGATCGGCATATGCTCTGTTTGTACTACTGATAGTCGGCACATCAGTTGCGTTGCTCGCAACCCCCTACTATAAGTTTGCCGTTCTCCCTGGTGTGCTTCTTTTACTTATGCTTTTACTGGGCCGTTATCCCCAGGCCGGGTTCTACCTGATAGTTTTTCTGATACCCTTTGACGCCTACAGGGCATTATCACCTTCCTATCAATACTTGACTATTTCAAAACTTGTAGGCATCTGGATTATTATAGTCGTTCTTTTCAATTTCATTTTTAATAAGAGACAGATCGAGGAGATGCGTTCCGTTCTCTGGAAGTGGCTGATACTCTTCTTTGTGGTCAATATTATATCGACCTTGATGTCCAGGAATTTCTACAGCTCTCTGCTTGAACTTCAGACTATTATTATCCCCTATTTCTTTTTTGCTTTAAGCCTTATCCTTATTACGGAAAGGGGCTTTTATAAGACACTACCTGTAATTCTTATAGTTAGTGTGTCAATCGGGTCTTTCCTTCTTATCATTGGTTACATATTTGATATCCCGTTATTTACATACGGTCTTGCGTTAAAGACCCTTAAAAGGGGGATTGGAACATCGAGGAATCCCAATGTCTTTGCCATGATGGTTATCTTTACCCTGCCCCTTTTGTCCCACTGGTTTTTTTCATCACGCCGTACTATGGTGAAGCTTTCTGTTTTAGCAGCTTTTATAATGAATGTGGTTGCAATAATACTAACTTATTCCCGGTCAGGTGCTATTTTGCTGTCGCTTGTTTTACTCATCCTCCTGTTTTGGAATTTGCGGCGTTTCAGGCCAAGATACCTGGGGTTTGTTACCTCAGCGGCCTTAATCGCCCTGCTGGCGACTATTGCCTTTATGCCAAGCGGATACTGGAAATTTCAGAAAACCGTTACTGATACCATGGACAGATCTATCGGGGCGCGCACCTCATACCTGATTGTAGGATGGCGAATCTTTAAAGAGGACCCCATAATCGGATCAGGGCCGGGGACCTTTGCTCAGCTTTACAGCCGTTCCGAATATGCCGCTCATTACGCGGATATTGTAAATACTTACCTTATGGATGCTCACAACTCATACCTTGAGGTAGTAGTAGGCACAGGTCTGTTAGGACTGTCAATTTTTCTGATAATAATATGGACCGGGCTCAGAAACTTTCATTTGGCACAGCAACGTTTCCGGGCTGACGGGAGAGAGGATATTGCATCACTTGTTGGTGCGTACAGTTTGTCCTATATCTCAATAGTTTTATACTTTCTGGTCTTCAGTGGTACATACCACAAGTATTTTTGGCTCTCGCTCGGCTTATCCCAGGTTGCCCTGAATCTTTCCCGGAAGAAGGCCGAAGGAGATCAATATTCCGGTGCCCTTTGAGATTGCTGTCCTGGTATTCATCCTCTCCGCTGCAGGAGTTATCCTTGTTTTCCTACTTAATCCCCTGTTGTCCCTGCTTGCAGTTTTAATAAAAGGCAAGAAAACCGTAAAAACATCCTCTATCTATCCCCCGGTAAGCCTTATAACGGTCGTCCATAATGCCCAGAACCTGATTCTTGATAAGATCAAGAACTCTCTTTCCCTGGATTATCCTTCGGAACGTTTTGAGTTTGTCATATTTTCCGATGGTTCAACCGATGATACGGAAAGCAAAATAAAAAATCTTGGTAACGGAGAGATCAGGCTTTTGTCCAACCCTGTTCATGAGGGGAAGAACAGTGGTATTAACAGTGCTGTTCAGCATTGTAACGGAGAAATTATAGTCTTCTCAGATGCAGGTGCAATGATTGATAAGGATGGGATAAAGAATCTCGTCAAGTATTTTGCCGATCCTGATATCGGGGGGGTATGTGGAGAACTTGTAATTGTAAAAGATAAAACTAGGTTTTCCGAGGCGCAAAGCGACTACTGGAGGTTTGATCGGACTATCAGGATACTGGAGAGTCAAGCGGGAAGTATATCTTCGAATACAGGGACCCTTTACGCCATCAGAAGAGAGCTGTTTAACCCCCTTCCGCCTGCCGTAACGGATGACCTGTATAACTGCCTGTCCGTTGTAAAGCAGAATTACAGGTTTATTTTTGTGCCGGATGCCAGGTCGTTTACTCAGGCACGATCCATTGGTCCTGCTCATGAAGTCGGAAGACGTCGGAGGATAGTGAACGGGAGTCTGAGGAGTATCTGTTTGATGAGAGAATTGCTCAATCCCTTCAAGTTCGGCATTTTTTCCATAAATCTTTTAAACAGGAACGTCATACGGAGACTGCTTCCCGTCTGTCTTATCATGATGTTTACGAGCAACCTGTATTTATCATTCTACAGTCCCTGGTATAAGGCCATGTTCCTTTTGCAGGTCGCCTTTTATCTCTCTGCTCTGTTCTACGGGACCTTGTTTCAGAAGGCCTCTGCCTTTGGAGGTGCCGCAAGGATTGCAGCATTGGCATATTATTTCTGTATCGGAAACTATGGAACGTTACTCGGACTTATGGATTTTATAACGGGTAAGCAATTTGTAAAGTGGACTTCCGTAAGAATAAATGGCAAATGATCGAATGAACTTTAATTTCACAAATAAGAGATATATAGTCATCTTTACCTGTCTCAGTCTATTTTGCTTTTTAGGAGTTAGTACATCTTCCGGCAACGATGGTTACCTTGGTATGTCTCTGCCGGCGAACTTTAAGGCATTCAGCCGTTCATCACCATGGAATACCCCTATACCTGAGAATCCCGAGATCGATCCTTTTTCAGGATGGATGATCGAGTATCTAAAAAAGAAAGCAGGATCGCTTGTAGGGAATATCAGGAAGTGGACAATACCCGTCCATGTTATAGATTCAGAAAGAAGCCCAAAGGTTGATGTGAAAAGCTCGAATGGTTATCTGTATCATACCGTTGATCCTGATGAGGATGGTATTGCCGAGGGGCTGCCTATCCCTGAAGGGGTTTGGTCTGACCCGGAGAGAGACGGACATATGGTTTTGGTAGACCCCGGGAAAAGGAAGAGTTGGGAATTCGCGCCTGCCAAAAAAATGAGAGATGGGACATGGATTGCCGGTAATATCGATGTTTGGGACCTGGACGGCCCCGGGTTCCGCAGGGCCTTTTCAGGAAAGTATTGGTGGACGATAGGGGCTACGTCTTCCGGGCTGCCGTTGATTGGCGGTTTGATTCGGCCGGAGGAGATACAGGCCGGTGAAATAAAGCATGCATTATTATTTGCAGCTCCTGTTAATCGCAAGACGACATACCCGGGGGGGAAACCCCAGGTTTGTCTGCCCGGAGCAAGAACTGACGGAACCGGCATAGGGTTTCAGTATATACCTCTGGGCGCCAGAATGCAGCTTGATCCAGCCATTGATCTCGACAGCCTGAATTTATCGCCTGCCTCCAGGATCGTGGCGCGTGCAATGCAAAAATATGGGATGTTTAATGTAATGACTACACACAGGGACTTTGTTGTATATTTTCAGAACCTGGGTTCCGACGGTGGCATATGGAAAAGATATAATCTCTTTGATGACCTGAAAAATATTCCGATAGAGAGTTTCAGGGTCCTCAAATGCAGGATCGTTACAGAGCCCTGAATATTTTTCTGCATAATTTGCTCTTGCAGACCCTGCCTTGTAAGCATTTGCAGTTTCTTGCATTTGCAGTTTCTTGATTTGTAAGAGAGGTCATATGAGCGAGGCATTATCAAATAAAGCTTCTTATCGCCGGAGCTGGATATTTGCTAAATAGTGTCTGCGGATAAACTCAACAATAGAGCTGTCATTCCCGCGGTCTGTTGGGCGGGAATCCAGTCTTTTCAGTAACTTCTGGATACCCGACTACAGACTTCGGGTATGACAAAAATATAAAACAGCTGTTTATAGACAGACTCTATTTAGAATCTGTTTATAAACTCAATTTTTTCTAATCTGTCATTCCGGCTTGTCCGGAATCGTTCAAAGCGCATAGGGGTCGTTTTTCCGTCATTCCCCGAAAGCGTTCGGGATCGCGGGACTGACAAATAACTGTTATTTATACACAGACACTAAGTAGTGTATACTGTTAAATATGTGTGGAATTTGCGGCGCCTATAATTTTCTTACAGGTAAGCCTGTTGAGTCTGAGTTGATAACTGAGATGACGAGGACACTTATTCACAGAGGCCCTGATGGTGAGGGATCTTATATTAAAGACTCGGTAGGGTTGGGGCATTGCAGGTTAAGTGTGATAGATCTCAGCGAGGCCGGCAAACAGCCCATGAGCAATGAAGACGGAACAATCTGGATTACATACAATGGAGAGATATACAACTATTCAGAACTGAGGAGGACCCTCTTACAGAAGGGTCACGTCTTCCGTTCATATAGTGATACTGAAACGATAATTCATCTCTATGAGGAGTTTGGGGTTGACTGCCTGGGGTATTTAGAGGGGATGTTTGCCTTTGGACTGTGGGATGCAAAGCGGCGACGTCTTTTCCTGGCAAGAGACAGGATTGGTATCAAGCCATTGTGTTATTATCAGGACAGATCCGGTATCTACTTTGCTTCTGAACTGAAGGCCTTCTTAAGAATCCCGTCTTTTTCAAAAACTATAGACTATCATGCCTTGTATTACTACATGCTGAGCCTGACTGTTCCCACATCATCATGCATATTCAAGGATGTGAAAAAACTGGAACCGGGCTGTTTTCTTGTAGTTGAAGGGGGATCCGTCAAAAAGCATAAGTACTGGGAAATAAGTGATATCGATAACAGTCTCCAGTCAGAGGAGCAGATCATTGGAGGACTTAAAGATCACCTCTGTCGTGTTGTTCGGTCCCATCTTATTTCGGATGTCCCCACAGGTGCTTTGCTGAGCGGAGGACTCGATTCAAGTTCGATTGTGGCTCTTGCAGCACGGAACAAAAGTGACCGGCTTGAAACGTTTTCCGTGACCTTCAAGGATGTGCCGGCAGTTGATGAGAGCGGTTACGCCGGAATGATTGCACAGAGATATAATACTATCCACAATGAATATCATGTCCGGTATGATTTTGTTGATTCATTAAACAGGATAATCTGGCATTGCGATGAGCCGTTTGCAATTTCATCTGCTTTTGCACTTTTTTACATATTCCGGTCGGCAACAAAGAAAGTAAAAGTAATACTCAGCGGGGATGGCGCCGATGAGCTTTTTGCAGGTTATATCCGGCATAACAAGAGACTGTTGAATCCGCTTTCTTTTGTAGGAAGAGGATCTTTTAAAAGGTTCCTGCAAGTGTATATGTCTTTATGTCGGGGGGCCACTAAGCATCTTTTTCTGAATAATGAGGCAATTAAATGGATAAGGAGATTGATTAATATCTTCTCACCGGATGATGCATGCTATTTTGATAAGGTATGTTATACGAGTCCTTACTATCTCCCCGCAATTTTTAATGCGGAGTTCTATAACGAAAATCTACTGACGGCTCATGAGGAGGCTTTAAGCTACTTCAGTGAACACTATGCTGCATGGCAGAATTCCGACGATCTGAACAGGCGTCTGTTTACAGACGTCAAGACCACCCTTGTTGATGAAATGCTTGCCAAGCTTGATAAGATCAGTATGGCCTTTGGAGTTGAAGCACGCGTTCCCTTCCTGGATCACAGGCTGGTTGAATTTGCCCTTGGAATACCCGGAAGGCTTAAATACGGAGAGATGGGAGAGAAGCAGATTTTAAGAAAGGCTATGGAGGACTATCTTCCCCGGGAAATTCTTTATAGGAAGAAACATGGTTTTAATGTCCCTTTAGGCGACTGGTTTGCAAAGGATATGGTTTCTTTTGTCAATGAGTATCTCTCCGACTCAAGAATTAAGGGTGAGGGGATCTTTAATCCATTGTTTATTGAAAGTATTGTCAATCGGCAGTTGTCGGGAGCAGGTGATTATTCAACAATAATATTTGAGGTGCTGGTATGGGAAATGTGGTATGAAAAATTCATGGATTCGAGTATATAGAAAGAAAACAGCTATTGCCTAAACCATGATGACGGACAGGATTGTGGTGTTACACTTGAGGGCATCCTCAGGCAGCGGGGGAGGGCCGGAGAAGACTATTTTGAAAACGGGGGGCTTAATTGATACAGGACGGTTTCTGTATTTAATAGCCTATCTGCGAAAGAAGGATGAGGATATATCGGCAATATCTCAGAGAGCTGTCGATGAGGGATTGCATTTTTTTGAGCTGCCGGGGAGACGTTTTATCGATCCTGAACAGTTGTTCGGGATCGGCAGGATTATCAAGAGATACAACGTGCGGATACTTCACTGCCATGACCCTAAAACGGATTTTTTCGGCTTTCTGCTGAAGCTCCGCTTCCCTAAAATGAAACTCGTCTCTACTGTGCATGGATGGACATACAGAACGAGAAGAAGCGCCTTTTACAACAGACTGGATAAGTGGGCGCTCAGGAGATTTTCTGCTGTGATAGCTGTCTCAATGAATGTGGAACGGATTGCAAGAGGTTGTGGAATATCAAGGACAACATTGATTTATAATGCTATAGACACTGATGAATGGCATCCCCATTCTGTCCGTGACACTGCCGCTCTGCCGTTGAAGGACCCCGGGGCCTTTGTCATAGGATATGTCGGGAGGATAAGCAGGGAAAAGGGCCCCCTTGATTTTGTGCGGGTTGCAGAGGCAGTGCGCCGGTCGGATGACAAGTGTGAGTTTGTAGTTGCAGGAGAGGGCCCTGAATTTAATGAGATGAGGAGGCTTGCTGAGGAATTGAGGGTTGTACCGTTCATTCATTTCCTTGGCCAGGTGAGTGCGGCCGATATATTGTCAGTTTTTCAAAGAGTGGACCTGCTTCTCTCAACATCATACACAGAGGGGTTGCCTAACAATATCCTGGAGGCATTGTCAATGGGTGTTCCTGTTGTTGCTACGCGTGTGGGGGGCGTAAGTGAAGTCATAAACCACAACTATAATGGATTGCTGACAGATGCGGGTGATATCGATCTGATGGCGGAATATGTCCTGTCGCTGAAAGAGGATCAGCGCCTTACCGCTAAACTGATCGAGAACGGGCTAATTACAGTAAGAGAAAAGTTTTCTTTTCAGGAAAGGGTAAAGAAGATCGAAAAACTCTATGATACGCTGCTAAAGAGGCCGATAGAGAGGCCGGATTCTTCCTGTGCCGGTCGTTCAGGGGCAAAAAAAGACAATCCATGATGGCTTGATTTGCGAGCTGATGATTAATATTAACCCGGCGATAAGATAGTTTGTCATGCCCCGAAAGCGTTCGGGTTCCCTGTGGAGTTTATAGCGAAACTGATTCATTGTTCAGTATGACAAAAGCGGCTTTGTAAACAGGCAGTGATTAAAAGCCGCTCACTTTGTTCTGAAATAATACATATCGGAGCATGAAAGAATAAACCGGAGGACTGGAAGAACAAATGTGCGGAATCTGCGGAAAACTATACTTTGAAAGCAACAGGCCTGTTGAGAAGAGGTTAGTTGAGGCGATGTGTAATGTCTTGCGGCATAGGGGGCCCGATGATATGGGAATGTATACATTTTCAAATCATCAGGACGGTAATTTGAATCCCGGTCATTCATGTTCGATAGGCCTTGGACAGACAAGACTGTCTATTATCGATCTGGCTACGGGACATCAGCCTATCCATAATGAGAATAAGACCGTATGGGTGGTATTGAACGGGGAGATATATAACTTTCAGGCTCTCAAGTCGGAACTTGTGAGTCAGGGTCACCGGTTTTATACCAGCTCTGATACGGAGGTTATTGTACATCTTTACGAGGAATACGGGAATAATTTTGTGCAGCATGTTAACGGGATGTTTGCAATAGCCATATGGGATGAGAAGAGGCGCCGGCTTGTTCTCCTGAGGGACAGGATCGGTATCAAGCCACTGTATTACTTTGTCGGGAATGACGGATTACTGTTTGCCTCCGAGATCAAGGCCATTTTGCAGGATGAAGTTGAAAGAGAGGTGGACATCCAGGCATTGTGGAATTATCTCTCTTATAATTATATCCCCTCCCCTCTGACAATTTTTAAGGGAATAAGAAAGCTTTCCCCGGGGACTATGTTGATTTGGGAAGATGGCGAACTGGAGACCAGGAAATACTGGGACATAACTTCCAAGGATTACGGGTATGAAAGTGATAGCCCGGTTTCCGAGGAGGACTATGAAGAAGGCCTCCTGGAGAGGCTGAAGGAGGCGGTGAGACTCCAGTTGATCAGTGATGTGCCCCTGGGGGTCTTCCTCAGTGGAGGCCTTGATTCAAGCACGATTGTTGCTTTGATAAGAGAGGTTTCGAATAACAACATCAAAACATTCTCTATCGGGTTCGAGGATAAGAGTTATGATGAATTGGATTTTGCCCGGTCTGTTGCCGGGCAGTTTGAGACAGACCACCATGAGCTTGTTGTCAGGATGAATCCAGAGGAGATTCTGCCCAAACTTGTCTATCATTTTGATGAGCCTTTTGCGGATTTTTCTGCTATCCCTGTTTATTATCTTTCTGAAATGACCCGACGGCATGTAACGGTGGCGTTAGGGGGAGACGGTGGTGATGAACTATTTGCCGGCTATGAGACATACAGCGCATATATTTACGCAAACCTCTACAAGCTGCTGCCCGGTGTACTGTCCCGGGGTATTATCCCATGGGTTGTCTCCCGGCTCCCCGTTTCCCTTGATAGAGTCAGCTTTGATTATAAGGCCAAGCGGTTTGTTAAAGGAGCCCTGTTACCGCCGCTTGAAGGTCACTACAGATGGAAGGTTATATTCGATGAAGATGCCAAGAGGGACCTGTGTTGTCAAGGTTCAGGAAGAGACA
>BDTA01000114.1 GCA_002897935.1 bacterium BMS3Abin08 | reverse complement strand
CTCGTAAAAATCTGGAAAAGTGTTTTTTTGTCATTCCCGTGGAAACGGGAATCCAGTCTTTTCAGATAGTTACACGCTTCCTGGATTCCCGCTTTCGCGGGAATGACGACTTTTTACGAGACTGTCAAATATGATGGTTTCATGAAAAGTCCCTGATTTCTGTATTGATTAATGTCGAGAAGTATGAGTATACTTTGACTTTACTACAGCAGTCATTGCGTGTGAGACAGAAAAGGCTCAACAAAGGGATTTTTAATCATGATTTCTTCAATTATCTGTCCATCTGATAAATCTTCAGAGAATAATACATCTGCCCCGCCTTTGATAGCCGCGTCGATAATCATCGAGTCCCAAAATGAGTACTTATACTGTAAATGGATATCAATTGCACCCAGTATGGTTTCTCCATCATTTATTACCACATCCCACTTTAGAAGGTCATTAACGATCTCTTTGGCCAATTTTGCATCTATTGCTCCAGGTATCTTTTTTGTTACGCTGACAAAAAATTCCTGTAATACCTGTGTGCTGATAACCCCTGACCCTGAATCCCATAGACCGACCATAATCTTACCGGCAATATCATGTTTTATGCCGGCAGATATATCATAGGCATAGATGATGATGTTAGTGTCCAGAAATACCTTCTCACCTGACATGGATTTCTTCTCTCTTCAGAGAAATCTGCCCTCCTGTTCTAAGGTCAATGCCCTTTTTAAGTAACTTTAACTGCCTGTTCCTTGCCTTTTTGTAGCCCGTAGTCTCTCTAACCTTCTCTTCAAGAGATTCCCTTAAAAGTCCACTAAGGGATTTCCCCCTGTCCGCTGCTATTGCCTTTGCTTTCTTCAATAATGATTTAGGTAACGATAATGTTACATTCTGCCTATTCATTTAAATATTCACCTCCCTATGAGGGTTCACATATTTATGTGTAACACATTTTTATGTGGATTGTCAACTGAAGTCACAGATTGCAATACCATCCGGTAAAGGCAATTACCATACTGAAGTGTGATGATTAACCTTTTTTCCGTTGACTCAGAGCTTAACACATTGTCCGGTTTTTGGGGTCCACCCCGGTCTGTCAAGCCTGTCAGATTTACTTCCCCGTAATCTGATATAATTGTGACCATGAATGCAGTGGAGATAATACGTAAAAAGAGGGACGGGGAGGTGCTGGATAAAGAAGAACTGAATTTCCTTGTTCGGGGACTTATCGACGGTTCAGTTCCGGACTACCAGGTGTCGGCGTTCCTCATGGCGACATTTCTGAGGGGTATGGCTCACGGTGAGACAGTGCACTTTACAGAGGTTATGCTCCGGTCGGGTGAGGTGCTCGACCTTTCGGAGATGGAGAGCAGCATTGTGGACAAACACTCAACGGGAGGTGTGGGTGATAAGGTCAGTATTGTGCTTGCCCCGCTCCTTGCGGCTGCCGGTGTCGTAGTGCCCATGATATCCGGCAGGGGTCTCGGGCATACAGGCGGCACCCTTGATAAGCTTGAATCCATTCCCGGATTCAGAACCGACCTCTCCATCTTTGATTTCAGGAATGCCCTCTGGGATACAGGCGTAGCCATGATGGGACAGACTGAAGAGATCGCCCCTGCAGACAGAAGGCTCTATGCACTGCGGGATGTAACCGCAACCGTTGAAAGCATTCCCCTGATAGCCTCGAGCATTATGTCCAAGAAACTATCTGAGGGACTTGACGGTCTGGTCCTTGATGTAAAGGTTGGTACAGGTGCTTTCATGAAGACCATGGAGGAGGCCGAGGTCCTGGCCCGGATGATGGTTGAAGTCGGAAAGTCCTTTGGTGTAAAAACGGTTGCTGTGCTTACGGATATGAATGACCCCATCGGGAAGGCCGTTGGCAATGCCCTGGAGATCAGGGAGTGTATTAATTTCCTGAAAGGCAATGCCGGGGATAACCTGACAGATATTGTGCTTACCCTGGGGGCATGGATGCTCTATATTGCCGAGGAACTTGTGAGGTTTTCAGAGGATAAAAAGACGGTTGATCCGGGGGCATCTATAAATGAAGGCAAACTTGCTGAAAAGAGGATAAAGCTTGAAGGACTGATCAACTCCGGTAAGGCCCTTGAGAAGTTTGTTGAACTCCTGGAGAGTCAGGGGGGTAATCCCGAAATAATTGCCAATCCCGGACTGCTCCCTGTAGCAGGGAACATCCTGCCGGTTACTGCAGTTGAGGATGGCTATATCACCGGGATCGATGCCGAAAAGATCGGTTGGGCAGCAACGCTCCTTGGCGCAGGGCGGCTCAGGGCTGAAGATCCTATAGACCACGCCGCAGGTATCACGATAAACAGGGAAAGGGGATCTGAGGTAAAAAGGGAGGACCCTGTTGCCGTTGTCCACTATAACGATGACGGGAACCTTGAAGAGGCCCTCAGGCTCGTTGAGAATGCCTTTAATATCGGAACTGAGCCCCCCGGGCTCCGTGAAATTATAAGGAAGATTATCCAGTAGACAGAAAGTCCTTCCCCTCTTCAGGAATGTTTTATCAAGCCCGATACAAGCATATGCCTGTCGCTCACTACTTCCACTGTGAGACAGCCAAGCCCGGCTTTTCCAAGTTGCACCAAGACCTCTTCAACCTCGAAGGCGGCACAGAGTGAATTATAAAAGTCCCTCCTGAGCACATCCGGTTCCCCGTCGGCATACCTCTGAACGATCTCCCCGGCCTCTTCAGTGGTCGAAGGCCTGAAGAGGTCCATAACGCATACTGCCGTGCCTCCTCTTGACAACCCCCTGATGGTATCCCACAGGACAGAGGGGTCCCTGAGGTGATGGAGGAGGCTGTTACTGATTATAACGTCATAGGTCTTCCCCGGCAGGCCCTTGGCAGGGAGCACGGCATGTATGAACCTGACCCGCTGTCTGACTCCCCCGACTTCTTTTTCAAGAAGCCCCTTACCGAAGTTCAGCATTGCCCCGGAACCATCCAGCGCGTGAACAAGGCAGTCAGGGTATTCCCGGGCAAACCTCATTGATATGTCTCCGGGACCGCAGCCGAGGTCAAGGACAACGCCTCTCATATCGTGGCCGGGAAACCTCTCCTTGAAGAGAGACACAAAGAGACTGTTCGGTTCCTCGAAATCGGCCTCTGCATATGCCCTGACCTGCTCAATCTCATCCATTAATTCCGGTTCAGGTATCCTTTTCATGGTGACCTCTTGATTTTAAACTTTTTCCATCAATCACTTCCAGGGCATTTGCAGGGTAAAAGGTGATGACCATGCAGACAGACTTGACAATAGTTCCGGTAAAGGTTATTGTTAAAAAAATTCGGCTCATTCGTAAAAAAATTGAAAACACTTGATCAGTCCGTCATTCCGGCTTGTCCGGAATCGTTTCTGCAATATTGTCGTACAAATCACTAAATGCCGGATTGCTTTGTATAGTAACAGTCTGTTTAAAAATTACAATGCACCTTGCCGAAGGCAAAGAATGTAATTAATCAAAATTCCCTGCATTGCCAAGCTCCGACCTTTGGTCGGAGAGCTTGACAGTTATTTGTCATTCCCTCAATCCCGAACGCATTCGGGAGTCGGGAACCATTCTTAAAGAACGATTCCGGACAAGCCGGAATGACAGAAAAACGACAACTACATGTATTTGTCATTCCCGCAAGTGAAGCGCGTCGGGAATCCTTCTCAAGTAACGATTCCCCGAACGCTTTCGGGAAATGACATTGTGCGTTTTGGTTAATGTTAAGTTGAATTTTAAGCCTCTCTTCAACTAAAACACGGAAGAGCCTAAAATTCTTACAAAAGGGGAAACATAAAGATAGAACTTGAAGGAACGCTCATCAGTATGATTCCAGAAAATGAAAGGGAAAA
>BDTA01000113.1 GCA_002897935.1 bacterium BMS3Abin08 | reverse complement strand
TTTGTGATCTTTGCTGCATTGAACTCTACGGTCTTTTCATCCCTCTTCTGGATGTACCTGAACATACTCACCCCCGGTCAGAAGTCTTACCATCCGCTACCCGGATGAACAAAACAATTTAAGTTACAGCAGTGCTGCAGGCTCCCGGCAGAAAGCGGTAACAGTCTGCTGAATGGCTAATTAGAGTCTGTGTATAAAATTACGGTTATTTGTCATTCCCGCAATCCCGAACGCTTTCGGGAGTCGGGAATCCTTCTTTAAAAACGATTCCGGACAAGCCGGAATGACCAGAAAAACGACCTCTTTGCCCTCTGCGCTTTGCCCTCTGCGCTTTGAACGATTCCGGACAAGCCGGAATGACAGATAGAAAAATTGAGTTTATACACAGACACTAATTCAGATTCCAGACGCAAATTTACGGCAGTCCGCTTAAAGAGAGTGAAAAGGAACAGGCAAAAGGTTTTTTGGCAGGAATAAAGGCACTCATAGCGCACACCTCCCTCGAGGATTTCCAGACAGATGGGTCTTCCGGCTCAGGGCGATGAGACAATCACGAGTTACGGGTTAAACCGTCACTCTTTCCTACTCACCCGCCTTCCCGGCAACGGCTCAAGCGGTTCCAACAGTTTAAACCGTTTGAACTGTTTACCAGTGGCTTCTTTCGGGCTTTCGTTCCCTTCACGGCTGCGGGGCAGCGGGGGAATCGCCATACGGCTCACCCCTCTTCCACGCATCTGTCCGTGCCTGAAAAGGAAACTCCTTTAATCAGGCATTTCTATTTAAACAGATAACTCATAAAAGTGTCAAACTGCAGGAGTTCCCCAGGACCTCTGCTTACTCAATGCTTGTCTCCCCGCTCATCTGCGAGTTTTAACAAGGCATTAACAACGGCAACAGCAACAGGGGTGCCCCCCTTTCGCGATATATTTGTAATGAATGGAAACCGCTGCAATGAAAGCAGTATCTTCGACTCAAGGGCCTTCACAAAACCAACAGGAACCCCTATAACAAGGGGGAAAGCAGCATCCGGCCCGTTCCTGTTCAGGATCTCTATAACCTTTAATAAAGCCGTTGGTGCATTACCAATCGCAACAATTCCGATATTGGTGTTTTCTTTGAACATCAACTCAATTGCCGTTTCCGACCGGGTCTGACCCGGCCCCGAATATCTTTTCCCGTCGAGTCCGGATAATCCGCATACGACCCTGCCGCCAAACCTCTTAAGTGTTCTGCCGTTAACACCTGACCTTACCATCTCTATGTCCGTCAGGATATCCTTTCCCTCCCTGATCATCGTAATTCCATGCTCGATGGCATCACTGTGCAACGCAATGTTCCTGATGAAACCGAAATCAGCCGTTGCATGTACAACCCTTTTGATTACGGCCTGTTCTTCATGGGATAGACCGTTCAGTTCAGCCTCTTCGGAGAGGATGGCAAAACTCCGCTTTTCTATCTCCTCAGGCATCAGGGTCTCATTCCTTAGCTGCCGGATAATTCCGAGAAAATCCTCTGAGCCGGAAGAACGCATTTCCACCTCAGGAAACCGCTCCTTGGCCTTGCCGATCAAGTTTTTTATCCTCTCCCCTTCCGGGAGTACGGGAAAGAAGACCGCCCTCCCCGTCCACTTATCCAGATAACCCTCCAGAGGGTCAAAAAAACTGCTGTCATCCCCATCCAGGAATATTGTGTTTACACAGTCCCCGTCACAGTCTTGATGTAAACAAAAATGCAATGTCTCTTCGATACTGCCGATACTCTCGCGATAGCCGCTTTCCCCGGCTTGAGAAACAATAAAAATCTTCTCCATCTCACATAACCTCTTTCAGTTTTTTAATGAACTCCCTGACTCCTTCCCTTAAGCGCTTACTGCTTCCAAAATGGATGTGTATATAGCTTGCCAGGGTATTTGACCTTCTGTATCCCTCTGACTTTATCTCATCACCTTGCTTGTTAAGGACCCTGTATACGCAAGAGATACCTTTTTGTTCCATAGCAACGTCGTCTGTCCCGCCTTTGATCTCTGAATAATGGAACTCATGACCTCTCAGTCTCCCCCCTTCCGGATAGAAAAGCACCTCCTCGCTGACCTCCACCTCCCTGTACCCCAGATACGACCGCTTTTTTTTCATCTCCATCTCAAAGGGAAACACGTCGGCCATACCGAAATAGATCCCCTTTAGATCGATGACGGCTCTTGAGAGATAGATCAACCCCCCGCATTCCGCATAGGTGGCCCCGCCCTTCAGAGACCATTCACGGCATGAATCCATCATTGCCCTGTTCAGGGAAAGCTGCTCTGAGAATATCTCCGGATATCCTCCCCCGATATACACCAGGTCCACATTGGCGGGAACCTGTTCGTCAGTCAAGGGACTGAACAGGACAATCTCGGCCCCCTCTTCCCTAAGCAGATCGAGATTATAATCATAATAAAAGCAGAAGGCCTTGTCATAGGCGACTGCAATCCTTATTCTTCCCTTATCCTTGCCCGGTACAAAAAAGCTCTTTACAGGGGGCTCTTGTATTTTTTTTACCGATGCATCGCCCTCCTGCATTGAACTTAACAGTAAATCGATGTCGACGGTCTCCGAAAAAGTCCTGTTAAGTCTCCGGATCTTCTCATCAGAAAGTGGATTTTCTTCTGCCACCGTCAGCCCCAGGTGTCGTTCCGGTATACCGAACTCCTTATCCGCCGGCAGATACCCGATGACGGGGATACCCTTTACAGAACTCTTAAGCCTCCTGAAATGTCCTTCTGAGGAAACCCTGTTAAACAGGACCCCGGCTATCATGGGAGCGGAATTACTCCCGGTAGCTTTATAACCGCCGGGCCGTCCGGATGCCTTCCCGTACTCGCTGTATCCTCTCACAACGGCCCCTGCACTTTCCGCCATGCCATAGGCGTCAACCACAAGTAAAACGGGAAGGGCCAGCACATCTGCAAGCAAGGCGGTGTTATAGTCCCCGTCATACATGCCCATAACACCTTCAACAACTGCAAAATCAACATCCTGCATGTATCTTTCAAATACACGCATTACCTCATCCCGTCCGCACATCCAGAGATCCAGATTTTGAGATGGCCGGCCTGTAATCATCCGGTGCAACCCGGGATCTATATAATCAGGACCTGCCTTGTAGGATTGCACCCTGAGCCCCCTGTCCGTAAGGACGGAAAGGAGGGCGAGTGTTACGGTCGTCTTCCCGCAACCACTATGTGTCCCTGCAACAACGATTCCTTTCATAACTGATCAGCTCGGTAAAGAAGCGTTCATTATCCTCTCTTTTTTTAACTGCTATCCTGAGAAACGACTCATTAAGCGGGAGAAAGTTGAGACAGTTCCTGAGGAGGATCCCCTTCCGGGCCATGTATTGCATGATCTCCACGGACCTCTCCATCTTTACAAGGTAGTAATTCACATCCGATTCAAAATAACCGATGCCTGTCTGCTTGAATTTCATTTCCATATAGTTTTTTTCTTCTTTAACGACCCTTAATGTTTCCCGCCTGTAGTCTTCATCCTTAAGTGCCGCCACACCTGCGGCAATGGCAAGTGAGTTGACTGTCCAGGGTTCCTTGTTTTTTAAGACCGCCGGCAACAGACCTACAGGAAACAGGCCATAGCCTATCCTCAGCCCGGGAAGGGCATAAAACTTTGTCATTGAACGGAGCACGATAAGATAAGCGTATTCAGATACCAGATCCATCACCGTCTGGTCGGGACAGAAATCCATAAAAGATTCATCAACAACAAGATAACACCGTAATGCTTCAGCAGCCTCGATTATATCTATCATCCTCTCCCTGGGGATGACTTTTCCCGTTGGGTTGTTCGGGTTACAAAGAAACGAAAGATCGCAGTCTTCCATGGAATGGATAAACGATCCGACATCGATCCGGTATCCCCTCTCTTCATTGGCTGTATACCTCTTTACGGCGGTACCGGAAAGGGTATTAGAGGCCCTTTCATATTCGGAAAAAGAAGGCGCCGGGATCAAGATCCTCTCCGGCTTCAGGGAACGGACAGTCATGTATATCAACTCGGTGCAGCCATTGCCGCAGACAATCTGCTCCGGGGCTATACCATAATACTCCGAGATACCGCGGCGGAGTTCCCTTGCTTCAGGGTCCGGGTAGTTGTGAAGAAAGGCACTCTTGTCTTTAATCTCATCCAATACAGAGCACGGACTCCCCAGGGGATTGATGGAGGCGCTGAAATCGATGACCTCCCTCAAGGGAATCCCGGTCTCTTCGGAGAACCTGTAAATGTTTCCACCGTGTGCTGTTTTGAGATATTTCATCATTGCCCTCTGTAGAATAAACATCCCCGCAGCAAAATCCGGGGTAGCAGGTTCAATTCAACATCACATGACATATAAAACCGATGCAGAAAGTATTACGCCCAAGGAGGATGCAACAAAAACCACTTTTAATGCATCATAACAGGCCTGCATATAACTCCGGCCGGTCTCGACACCAAGATAGGGCTTCTCAACAATTACACCACTGTATCGTAACGGGCCGCCAAGCCTCACACCGAGGGCACCTGCCATAGCTGCCTCGGGGACGCCGCTGTTCGGACTTGAATGCCTCCGGCCATCGCGGAACATCGTCCGGATCGAACGGACGGAAAGCCTGGCCGCCTCCCGTATATTTCTCATCGATACAAAGAGAAAAACAGAGATTGCTATAAGTAAACCGGTCAGCCGTGCCGGAATAAAGTTGGCAACATCATCGAGCCTTGCGGCAATCATTCCAAAATACCGGTATCTTTCATTCCTGTACCCCACAATCGAATCCATGGTGTTCACCGCCTTATACAGCATGGCAAGAGGAATCCCCCCTGCAGTCAGGTAAAAAAGCGGCGCAATTACACCATCGGAAAGATTCTCTGAAAGCGTTTCAATGGTTGCCTTAAGAATACCCTTCCTGTCAAGTCGACCGGTATCACGTCCGACTATCATGGCAAGATCTCCCCTGGCACGCTTAATATCCTCCCCCTCCAATGCCCTGACAACGCTTCTTGCCGATGTTATCAACCCCCTCGTTGCAATCGTGGTGGAAACAAGGTAGACAAGCAATGCCCCGGATATAATCACGCTACTTCTTCCGAGAAGACTAACGGCCCAGAGAAACAGAAAGACGGAAAACAGGGTAACAGACAGTGTTATCAGGACGAGAAGACCTCCCTTGATATACTCAACCCCTGTTGAATCCCCCTTTCTTCTCAAGGCCTTCTCCAGCCTGTTAACCAGGTTCCCGATCAGAACGACCGGATGAGGAATCCAGCGCGGATCCCCGATGGTAAGGTCCACAACAAAAGCAAGAAGGATATGCTCCGGCCTTATCATATACCGATAATGCCCATAATCCGCTCTATATCGATGTTTTCTTTTATCATTTCGGAAACCTCCTGAATCCTTGCAGAACGTATCTCCCTATACCTTGTCAGGATACCCAGGGGCTCAAGGCCCTGCCCAGCCCTTGCATGATTGATAACCTCCCGCCTGAACCGGTCGTTCTCGAACAGGCCGTGCAGGTAAGTCCCCCAGCAGTTGTCTTTCTTAGATCCATCGACAACGGAATTCGTCCGGTGAACCCCGTCTCTATCTCTTCTGATTCTTGATACACGAAACAGCCCTGTATCACCTGAACTTGTTCCCATATGTATCTCATACCCCCACAAGGCCCCCATATCCTCTTCTCCATCACAGCCGCTACAACAAAAGAAATCCTCCTCCTTTACTATTCCTGCCGACACCTGAGAGGTGATTTTTTCACTTTCAAAGGATGTCTCAACATCAAGGAGACCCAATCCCTCCACCTCGCTATGGGGTGATTCAACGGCATAAGGGTCGAGTATCCTCTTTGAAAGAATCTGATACCCTCCACAGATCCCTATGACGTCGACACCCCGCCTGCATGCCCTCCTTATGCTCTCATCAAGCCCTGTTCTCTTGAGAAAGAGGAGGTCATCAACCGTATTCTTGGATCCTGGAATTACAAGAATATCGGTGTTTTCGATGTCTGCAGGGTTTAACGAATAGAGAACCTCCACATCGGGTTCAAACGTAAAAGGATCGAAATCAGTAAAGTTCGATATATAAGGCAGTCTCAGCACGACCATCTTGACCGTGTTGAAGTCCCTTTTTAAGTAGCCGTGTTCCTTCCGAAGACCTACGGACATCCCGTCTTCCTCAGGAAGTCCTATATCCCTCAGATAAGGGATCACTCCAAGGACGGGTATGCCCGTTTGATCAGCCAGCATATCCAGCCCCGGACTCAGGATATCCGGATCACCCCGGAATTTGTTTATCAGGTATCCCTTGATATATTCCCTGTCCTTCCCAACAAGTGAAACCGTCCCATACAGCGATGCAAAAACACCACCCCTGTCTATATCTCCGACAAGGACTACCGGGGCTTCAGCGAGCTTTGCCACTGCCATGTTTGCAATGTCAACATCCATGAGGTTAATCTCCGCCGGGCTTCCCGCACCCTCGATAACTATCAGTTCGTAATCCTCCTGAAGCCTGCCGTAGGACTCCTTCACAGAATCCCAGGCATGAGACCTGTACTCGTAATACTCACTTGCCTGCATCGTCTTTACCACCCTGCCCTGAATGATGACCTGTGATCCCATCTCTCCGGAGGCCTTAAGGAGAATCGGGTTGATATCGGTAGAGGGCTCAATGCCTGCGGCCTCCGCCTGCAAGGCCTGGGCCCTCCCGATCTCCCCGCCGTCAATCGTGATATAGGAATTCAGGGCCATGTTCTGTGACTTAAAGGGAGCAACCCTGATCCCCATATCCCTGAAGATCCTGCATAGGGCGACAACGAGCAGGCTCTTACCGGCACCTGAACCCGTTCCCTGGACCATTAAAGACTTTGCCACCCTGCTGTCTCCTCCTTTGCGGTTAAAAAAACCGGATCATGCAATACCCCGCCCAAGAGACAGGGATGTGTAAGGACATTTCATAAAAAGCTCAACTGCGATACCAAACCTGCGGAAAGGAACAGAAAGAAAACCTCGGAAAGTTCGGAAATTGCACCAAGGTTGTCTCCTGTCAATCCACCAAATCTCTTTTGAAAGATATGCACTGCTATCCGTGTAAAGATATAAACTGCCGGGAGGCTGAACATGCTGAACAGGAAAACACTGTCTCCTGCATTATTTCTCCCGGCATAGAAAGCCGTAAATGCCATAACCAATGTCAGGATGAAGGTAGATGCCAGGAAAATACCACCCTTGGTCTGTTCTATAAAGATCCGGCCGAGACCGTCCGTCCGGGCACTTTTTCCACTGTACATGGCAGCAACCATGGTCCACTTACCGATTGCCGGGAAAAACAGGATAAACACAAGCCCTGCCCCTGAAACAAGCAGGAGTTTCTTGATAAGAAGAAACTTTAGTAGGATATCAAGCACAACTGAGACAACCCCCGCAGGGCCTGCAGAGCTGTCCTTCATAATCCTCAGCATTTCTTCCCGTGTCCTGCGCGATGCCAGGGCATCAAAGGTATCAGAGAGACCGTCAAGATGAAATCCGCCGTTAGTCAAGATCAATACCGCCACCATCAGGGCGGCCGAAATCTCTTCATTATAGATCCCTCTGAAAACTATGCCTGTCAGTACAATGAGTATTCCCTGTAAGTACCCTACGACCGGGAACATCACCGAACTCTTGCCGAGATCTCCCTCACGTATCCGTCCCTTCAATGACGGCAGTGGAACAATCGTGAGAAACTTCAATGCCAGCAATAAGTTCTTCACCTAATTGACAATCTCATCGGTCACCCCTGCCTCACCAAATGTGGCCATCTCCCGGTAGATCTTCAATGCGGCATCCAATATAGTCATTGCAAGGGCAGCGCCTGTGCCCTCGCCGAGACGGAGGTCAAGATCAAGTATTGGCCTAAGCCCCATGTAATCAAGCATCACCATGTGTCCCCTCTCCTGCGAATTATGGGAGGCAAAGAGGTAGTCGCCGACAAGGGGGTTCAGCTTAAAGGCAATCAGGGCGCCGGCAGTGGATATGAATCCATCCACAACAACAGGAACCCCAAGGGATGCAGCTCCAAGACATAATCCGGCAATCCCGCCTATCTCAGCACCGCCTACCTTTGAGAGCAGATCTACGGGGTCATCGGGGTTGGGACGGTTGCGCTCGATGGCTTTCTCAACTACCTCGATCTTCCTCTTCAGCGCATCTTCACCAATCCCTGTTCCCCGCCCCGTTACTTCACTAACAGGCTTTCCCGTTATAACGGAAGCCACGGCAGAGGAGGGGGTTGTGTTGGCAATCCCCATTTCTCCCGTTGCAAACATCCGGTATCCCATATCATAATAGCTACTGGCAAGTTCAATCCCGACGTTCAGGCAAGCAACCGCCTCCTCTGAAGTCATGGCCGGTCCCTTCACCATGTTCTTCGTTCCCCTGACAACCTTCCTCTTCACAAGACCCTTCACGTCGTCAAAATCATAATCAACCCCTATATCAACCACAACCACCTCGGTACCGGCATGCCGGGCAAGGACGTTTATGCCTGCCCCCCCATTGATAAAATTGAAGACCATCTGCCTTGTTACCTCCGATGGATAGGCGCTTACACCTTCTTCTGCAACACCATGATCCCCGGCAAAGGTAAAGACGACCTTTCCGGGGATCTCCGGCATCCCGTCCCTGTAAATTGCTACAAGCCTTCTTGCTATCTCTTCAAGACGCCCAAGGCTTCCCTGCGGTTTTGTAAGGTTATCCAGCCTTTTCTGTGCCGAATCAAAAAAACCATTATCCAGGGGGCTTATCCCCGCTATAACCTCTTTAATATTCATGGCCATACTCCTTTGAGATTTTTTTCTGCTCGGTTCCTGCGTTTATCAACAAGGGTTGCCTGCGCTGTTCTTTAAAATAGAAATATTCCAACTCTATGTACGTGCATTATTTTATCTTCAGCGGAAGACCGCTTACCATCAAATAAACATTTTCCGCTATCCCTGCAAGCCTCTGGTTTGCTATCCCGGCAACATCCCTGAATAACCTGCCGAGTTTACTCTCCGGTACGATCCCCATCCCAACCTCGTTTGAAACCATAAAAACCCTTGCATGCCTCGTGCTTTTCAACGCCTCAATCAAGTCATCCAGCCTCTCGTTTATTTTTCCGGTTATATAGTCATCATTGTCGGGTTCTTCCGTCCCGTCTTCATCTGATAGCTTCAGAAGTATATTCGAGAGCCATACCGTAACACAATCGACAACAATAACCACATCCTCGGAATCCCGGTGTCTGATCACCCCCGCTATCTCAAACGGTTCTTCAATGGTTTCCCATTCCCTTCCCCTTTCCCTGCGATGCCTTTGAATCCTTGCACTCATCTCTTCATCACAGGAAACGGCGGTAGCCACGAAGATCTTCCTGCCTCCCTTTGTTCCGGACTCCTTAAGGGCAAAGGAACTCTTACCGCTCCTTGCACCACCTGTGATCAGCGTAATATCTCTCTCTTTCATGGATACACCCGAACCGCTCTGAGCCCGGTTGGTCATAACGTCCATCTGCCGGATCTTTGTATTACGTTAAGCTTGCACCACCGTTGTTATCGAACAAAACAGGAATTCAATAATCAATGGTTTCATAGTTTGCCGCTGCATGGCCGGCCTTTCCCGGTATGTCGGTCCCTTGATTTAACATTGATTTCAATACCGGTCATAAAAAAATCCCCAGAACCATATAGTCAGCCCTGAGGATTGCACCCTGATTTACTTCATCCTCTGCTTCCTCTTCGGAAAGCGGTCAGTTAACAGGACACCCCTGTTCCTGCAGACGGATCACTGATAACCGACCCCGGATCATCAGGCAGGTCTTCTGGCTCCCGGATCAATCTACTCGCCAGCCTTCCCGGTATAACTGTTCGAGCCCTTTCAACCGTTACGGCAGGTTGATGGTTCCGGCCCTTCAAACGGTCAGTGACCAGTGGCATATCTGACTTTCGTCCCCGGTTACAGCGGCGGGACCGCTCCCGAATTGGGCTTATGCCCCCACGGGATTCCCTATTAAGCCTCCCGGCACCTGATGAAAATATATGTGCATTTTATAACAGTTACATCACAACTTTGTCAATTATCACTGATCAGAAAGGACCTGAAAAGTTTCCCATTTTCCCGGGCCGATAACCCTCTTCTGAAGGACACCCTCAGGGTTTATTATATAAGTCTCAGGCACTCCCGACACCCCGAAAATCCTTGCAGCCCTCTGATCAGGATCAATATATACAGGGATATCCATATTCTGCTCTTTCAGATATTTTCTCGTTTTTACAGGATCCTCACGCCATGCTACACTAAAAAACACAAAGCCGGGATCATCCTTTTTTCTTTTATAGAGAGCATATAGGGAGGGGAGTTCTTTCTTGCATTCCTTGCACCATGCCGCCCAGAAATGGATAAACACGGTCTTCCCTTTCAGATCACGGATATTATACGTCTTTCCATCTCCACCAACGAGTGAAAACTCAGGAACCTCAAGCCCCTCTATGGCCCTCTTTGGTTGATCCACCTTTTCCCGTTGACTTAAAAAAACAAAAAACAAGCCTACGGCAAGTATAATAAAAAGGATCGCACCCTTATACCGCACTTTCTCTTATCCTCCTTAATGCAATATTCAGGGATCTCATAATATTTCTTTAAATTGTGGCAGTGAGTTTTGAAGGAAATACGAAAACCGCAGACAACAGGCTCTTAACGGGAGATCCGGTTTAATCCTGACCCGGTATTCAGTTTACGCTTGCAGCCAGAACACCCTGTTCATGAGCCACTTTGAAGGCCGGCTTGTTATCCTTGAGGACTGCGATAACCTTGTTGGCGCCCATAAAACTTCCCCGGAGCATCTCTTCGGAGAGATAATCCTCTATCTCCCGCTGAATTGCCCTGCGCATTGGACGGGCGCCATAGGTAGGCTTGTAATATTTATCAACAAGCCACTCCCTGACCTCATCAGTCAACTCGACGACGAGTTCGTGCTCAACAAGCTGTTTGTTGGTTTCTTCAACAATAAGATCAATGATGGAATAGAGATGGATTTTATCCAGGGGATGGAAAACAACGATCTCATCAACCCTGTTAAGAAACTCCGGATTAAAAGTCTTTTTCAGTTCATTCAGCACGTTATCCTTGATTTTTCCATAGAGGTCATCCGCACTGTCCTTGTAAAAACCAAGCGGGGTGGCCTTCTCAATGATCCGTGCTCCGAGGTTTGAGGTCATGATTATAACGGTGTTTTTAAAATCCACCTTTCTGCCGTAGCTATCGCTGAGAACACCCTCATCAAGAACCTGTAAAAGGATATTAAAGACATCCGGATGCGCCTTTTCTATCTCATCAAAAAGCACAACCGAGTAAGGCTTCTTTCTAACCTTTTCCGTAAGCTGTCCACCTTCATCATAACCGACATATCCAGGTGGTGCCCCTGTCAGCTTGGAGACATTAAACCTCTCCATGTACTCAGACATGTCGATCTTTACCAGAGAGTTTTCATCATCAAAGAGGAACTCGGCAAGGGCCTTTGCGAGTTCCGTCTTCCCCACCCCCGTCGGTCCAAGGAAGAAGAACGACCCAATCGGTTTCTTCCTGCTTTTAAAGCCGGTTCTTGAACGTCTGATCGCCCTGCTGACGGCCTTAATCGCTTCATCCTGAGCAATAATCCTTTTATGAATTCCCTCTTCCATCTGAAGGAGTTTCTCGGTTTCCTCCTGACCAAGCTTTATAAGAGGTATACCCGTCATTTTTGAAACCGTATAAGCTATATCCTCACTCTCGATGCTGGGGATCTCCTTTGTCAGGTTCTCCCGCCACTGACGGTGGATCTGCTCATGGAGACGTCTGAGCTTCTCCTCCTCACCTCTTACAGAAGCCGCCTTCTCAACATCCTGAAGCTTTATATAGAGGGTCTTCTCCTTTGAGAGTCTCTCAAGTTCCTGCTCAACATCCTTCAGGTCGGAGGGTGGCGTATATCTCTTAAGCTTTATTCTTGATCCGGTCTCATCTATCACATCAATCGCTTTGTCCGGAAGGTTTCTGTCGGAAATATAGCGGGCTGACATCTTTGCCGCAGACTCTATTGCATCCTCACTGTACTTCACACGGTGATGCGCCTCATACTTGCTCTTCAATCCCACAAGTATATCAACGGTCTCCTCTACATTCGGCGGCTCCACATATATCGGCTGGAACCTCCTTTCAAGGGCGCCGTCCTTCTCAATGTACTTCCTGTATTCATCCACGGTTGTTGCGCCTATACACTGTATCTCTCCTCTGGACAGGGCCGGTTTGAGCATGTTTGAGGCGTCAACAGAACCCTCCGCAGCGCCGGCTCCGATGAGGGTATGCAACTCATCGATGAAGAGTATGACATTATCGGAATGATTTATCTCCTTCATAACGACCTTAAGCCTCTCTTCAAACTGCCCCCTGTACTTTGTACCCGCTATAAGGGCACCCAGGTCGAGGGATACTATCCTCTTTCCCAACAACTGGTCGGGCACATCTCCTGCGATTATCTTCTGGGCGAGTCCTTCGACTATGGCTGTTTTTCCTACCCCCGGTTCACCAATAATCGCGGGGTTATTCTTGATCCTGCGACCAAGCACCTGTAAAACCCGCTCTATCTCCCTCTCCCTTCCTATGACGGGATCGAGCTTGCCCTTCTTTG
>BDTA01000112.1 GCA_002897935.1 bacterium BMS3Abin08 | reverse complement strand
CTCTTCCGATCTCGTTATCGTGAAGCAATTATTAATTCGGGAACCCACTACAAGGGGAACCTCTATAGGTGCTTGAGTGCCGCCGAGGCGGGAAAAACTGCCACGCACGGTTCTTAGAGAGCCGGGGTCTGGCACCAGCTCGCCGGCTACCCGGTACGTGACATAACGATTATGGTTATGCTAAAGTTTGATAATATATGTTTATTAAAAGAGTTAGTTAATGAAGCCAAGAGTATATTTAGAAACAACAATTATTAGTTATCTTACCGCAAAACCGAGCAGAGATCTTATTATTGCTGCTCATCAGGAATTGACAAATGAATGGTGGGAAAATAGAAGAAAGCAGTTTGATTTATTTGTTTCACAGCTTGTTATTCAAGAAGCAAAAGCAGGAGATAAAAATACATCACAAAAACGTCTGAGTATTCTTAAATCAATACCCCTGCTTGAATTAAATGAAGATGTGACTTCTTTAGCTCACGATTTGATAAAGGAAAAAGCTTTACCTAAAAAGGCAGTTGAGGATGCTTTACATATTGCCATTGCCATAAATCATGGTGTGGATTATTTATTGACTTGGAACTGCAAGCACATAGCTAATGCGGAAAGGCAATATGCTATAACAGCGACATGTCATAAAAAAAATTTTGAACCTCCAATTATTTGCACACCAGAAGAACTTATGGGAGGATAAATATTATGTGGAAGGATAAAATAGTAGAAGAAGTTAGGAAGGTGCGAGAGGAGCATGCAGCGAAATTTGGATATGATATAGACGCAATATATCGAGATTTGAAAAAACAAGAAAAGAGAAGCAAACGGAAAGTTGTATCGCTACCGACAAAGCACGCTGCAGCTACTGCAAAAGCAAAAGCATCTTAATGAGCACCGAACAATTTGATGGTCGTGAAGGAGTGCCAGCGGTGGCTATTTTGTTTTTGTTTGCTTTTCTATATGCAAACAGGTTTAAGCAAGCTATTATCATACAGGCTCTCGTCAGACATCATGCCGTTATCTCGTATAAGTATAATGAGTTATAATTGAAGAAATTGAAGGTGGCACGATAGCATGGCCGAATGGGGCTGATGTTGCACCTGAAACATTATATGAAAGGATTGCTGACAAGTCAGTGAAGCTGACGGCATAAACTTCCTGCATTTCCTGGCTGTCGTTGCAAAATGAAAATGTCACATAGGATATAGGTCGGCCGGAGAAAATTGAAGAGGAAGGGAATGGAAGAGGGGCCTTTTTTTAATGGGTGTTCCTGTTTCTATAGTCAGCCAGAAGGAGCGATTGTGACCGGTAAATCTCACCTTACAGGCAACCAGCAAAGGTGTGTCAAGCTCTCCGATCTAAGGTCGGGGCCTTCGGCAAGGTGCATTGCAAAACTCCGGCCCACTTATTTTCAATTGCCGCTGATCCCTTGTTATAATAATTATATGAAGCCAAGGCTCTATCTGCGCGTTGGTAACAGGGTCACTCACCTGCATTACCAGGACTGGGGAAGAGGCGTGGTAACCGAGGAAAAACACTCCTCCCTTGCAGGAGGCTTCTGTCTTGTAAAGGTCGTATTTGATGATGGTGAGGAGCGTTCCTTCATAAATGATCTCGACAATCAGGGCTGCTGTTACTACTCCGGGCTGAGGATTGAGTATTAGCGCAATGAGATACATGTACCACGTGACGGCCTGAAACCCTCCAACCTATAACCGGAACATCGAACGTAACACTAAGCCCGCAGCCCGTAACACTTCTTGTAGAGTCTCCCCTGGAACGTATCCAGTTCCTCAAACCTCATCTCGATATCACGGGTTATCTCGTGTCTTGACCTCTCCCATCTGGGGGCAATCAGGATATCGTCGGGTGCGGTTGCAAAGAGCCTCTGAAGCACTATCGTTGGGGAGAGCCGCTCCAGGAATTTCACTATAAGATCAATATACTCCATGTATCCGAGGGTATGAAAGGGGTTGTTCCTGTAATACTGCTCAAGCACGGTATCTCTCACTATCTGCAACTGGTGGATCTTTAAAAAACGAAGAGGCAGTTCTGATATAACGTCTGCCATCCCGAGCATCTCATCCTCCGTCTCCGTAGGGAAGCCGACAATGATATGCGCCCCCATCTCAATGCCCCTTCCCTCTGTCAGTTCAAGGGCCTTGAGGAACCGCGCATAGTCATGCCCCCGGTTTATGAACTCAAGGGTTTTATCATAAATCGACTGAAGGCCGTACTCAACAAGCACGAAGTTCTCCCTGGCAAGATCCTCAAGAAGCCTCACTTTCTCCGCATCCACACAGTCGGGCCTCGTGCCGATTGCAAGTCCTATAACCGACGGTTCCCTCAAGGCCTCCCTGTAGAGTTTCTCAAGCCTCTCTACAGGTGCATAGGTGTTCGTGTAGGGCTGGAAATATGCAATAAACTTCTCCGCCTTGTACCTCCGCCTGAGATACCTTATGCCCCTTCCAATCTGTTCCCCAAGGGGTGTTACCGAACGGCAGGCAGAAGGACGGAAGCTGTCGTTGTTACAGTAAATGCAGCCACCGTATCCAACGGTGCCGTCCCTGTTGGGGCAGGTAAACCCTGCATCCACGTTTACCTTGTAAACCCTTTCACCAAAGAGGGATTTCAGGTAGGGACCAAAGGAGTTATATCTTTTCATCTTTACGCCACGGACCAATCTGTTCGATTCCGTATTCCTTCTAATATTTTAACAAATTCCCCCGCTTTACAGTTTATATCATCCGCACAGAGTATTCCTGAGGCCACGGCAACAGCGCCGGCTCCGGCTCCTATCACGTCCCTGATGTTCTCAAGCTTTATCCCGCCAATGGCAACCACGGGGATCTCTATTGCCCCCGAGACCTCCCTCAGCCCTTTAAGCCCCCTTGGGCTCTCTGCCTTCTCCTTTGTGGTAGTGGCGTATATGGGACCATAACCTATATAGTCCGCCCCCCCGGCTTCAGCCGCCTTTGCCTGCCTGAGGTCATGGGTTGAGATGCCTATTGTTTTTCGCCCCATTATCATTCTTGCCTCTTTAAGCGGCAGGTCATCCTGGCCAAGATGCAGACCATCGGCGCCAACGGCAAGGGCGATGTCGGCATGGTCGTTAACAGTAAATGCGGCCCTGTACTCTGCGGTTATCTTCCTGAGCCTTTCAGCCTGGAAGTATATCTCCCGCCTTGAGAGTTCCTTCTCCCTGTACTGGATCCACCTCACTCCGGCATCAAGGACCATCCTGACAATCTCCTCAACGCTCAGGGAAGAAAGCCCCCTGTCCGTGATAAAACAGATACCTCCGCAATAAAGCATCATCCTTACCTCCCGGGTTCTATTCTATCTCAAATCCGGCGATAACATAAAGTTGTCCATACGCTGCCAGGCCTCTGATATCAAGTCAACCCCGGATCAGCGATAAGAAGAGGCTGGTTGAGAGGAAGGAGGAGCATGAGAGTATCTGAAGGAATTTGAATTTTGCATAAGATTCACCGGGAGGGTGAATCTTAAAATTCCCCCGGAGACGGGCCGGATGCCCGGCGGGAATGACTGAAGATACTGTCATTCCCCTCCTTAACATCGGTTACCGCTGGATTTGGGTTAAAAATTAACATTCCTTTAATACTTCTGTAACATACAGCTGTTATCCTTAAGTCATGGTATTCAGCAAACTCCATGCTTGTTGTAGAGAGGGAGAAAAGGATGTTGTGCAGAGTTTATCTTGAAAGCAACAGGGGATGTATGAACGGTTTGCCTGAAGAGCCATCCTATAGACGAATTATATGTATCCGCTATCCTGGTAAATGTGCTGTTTTTCTTTGGAAGCGCCTTGACTTAATATAAAAACACCGGTTTTTATGGAGGAGTGAGGAGCAACCAGTAATGAGATGTCCCTTTCTGAGAGATTGCATAGTATCATCCTGTAGGGCTGGAGACACCCCTTATATACCGAGCCTCTTTCAACTTCAAGAATACTGCAAGAACAAAGACCACAGGAAATGCCCTTTTTATGCCGATGTAGAAAGTCAGATAAAGGGCATCCGGATAACGGGGTTAACGCCGGCCTTGAGGAAAAATTATCATTAACTCCCCGATACCGTGGAAGGACTTTAAGGCCTTTGCGTATTCAGAATGAAGGCTGAAATAATACAATGAAACAACTTTATAGAGCGGACCTACACGTACACTCAAGTTTCTCCAACAAGCCGTCCGTCTGGGCGATAAGGAAGGTTAACTGCCCGGAGAGCTATACAACCCCTGAATTTATCTATAAAACCGCCGCAGAAAAGGGAATGAGTTGGGTAACCATAACAGACCACAATACCATAAATGGCGCCCTTGAGATAGCCCATCTGCCCGGGACATTCATAAGCGTTGAGGCCACCTCATATTTTCCGGAGGACGGCTGCAAGATCCATGTTGTTGCCCTCGATATAACAGAGGATAGTTTTAAGGATGTCATGGGGTTGAGAAAAAATGTCTATGAGTTGGCGGCATACCTTCGCGAGGCCGGGATCATACATTTCGTAGCCCATCCGCTATATGATATGAATGGAAAGCTTACCGTGGAAACAATAGAGAAGATGCTGTTGCTTTTTGAGGTCTTTGAGATAAAAAACGGTGCAAGGGCAGACCGCTTCAATAAGCTGATACAGGATATAGTCTCCTCCCTCACCAGGGAGCGGATTGAAGCCATCTCGGACAAACAGGGTATAGTCCCGTCCGGCGCCAGACCCTGGAAGAAGGCGTTGGTAGGTGGCTCCGATGACCACAGCGGGTTTTTCATTGCCAGGGCACACACGGTATCGGCAGAGGGGAAGACGATCAAGGAATTCATCTCCTCGATCAGGGAAAACAAGACATGGGCGGAAGGTAATGACGGAGACCCGTTGACCCTCGCGCACAGTATATATGGAATCGGTTATAGATTCTACACGGAACGGGTAAAACCATCCGGAAACAACTCGATGCCCTTTGTCAGCTTTCTCTTGAATAAGTGCCTGAAAACAGAGCCGGCGAGGTTATCGTTAATAGATAAGGTCAAGTTTTTCATCAGGAAGAACATCAGGACAGGGACAAACGGGTTTATCTTTGCGAATCACGACAGGGCCGACTTCAAGGACAGGATTACAAGGATTGCAGAAGAGCTTGCAGCGACGGGGATTTACACCTTCTGGAGCAGTATAGACTCAGCCGTTGCCGAAGTTCACGAGAGCATGAGGGGTTTGCCCGGGGTTATAGCGGGTATTGAGAAGGCGCTCCCTGTTTTTCACGAGCATGGAATCTACCCTTCTGCAAATCTGGGGATAAATAGAAATACCGGGGGGCGGCACAATCTTGCAGGTAAGGATTCAGTGGGGTTCCATGAATATTTTAAAGAGTCATTCAGGAGGTTTTTTGCCTTTGTCATTAATATGGGGTTTACTATAACAAACACCTGCTATCCCATGAGCTTCCATAACGGTCCCAACGAGAGTAGTTCCGTTTATAAGGCAACCTCCGTGAATGATGTCGTCAGCTTCTCTGATGATGAAAAGACCCTGCTCTTTAAGGCCCTCTTTGATGTAATACCCGAGTTCAGACCCGGGGTCAGGATTTTCAGTCCAAGGAGTTCCCTCCTGAGCCTTATGCGGCAGTACACATCCGGGCAGGGATATAGTTATCCATGCAGGGGAGGATCCGAGTTCTTCTTTATTGATGCAGGCAGTGGTGATACCTATCCCTGCGGTTACAGGGGAGAGGAGAATCTCGGCAAATTCTGGGACCTAACCCCTCTCAGCAAAGACAACGGTGCTTCATGCAGCAGGTGTGACCGGGAGTGTTTCAGGGACCCGTCAGAGCTATTCGGGCCTGCCCGGGATTTAGTTTCACGACCGTTAAACTTTGCAAAAAGAATGATTACGGATAACTGGTACATAAAACTATGGCTTCAGGATCTCAACTATTACAGGACATGTAATTTCTTCAACGGCAGGACCCCCCCTGATTACAAGAAACTGTCGAGATACGCCGGCGCCTGATCCCCGTGTCCAGGGGGGATTCGGTTCTTGAGAGCCTATACCGTGTTACCTGCATAGGCTGTCGATGCCGACTATTGCCGGATAATTCCAGATACTCATATAAAAGGCATCAAATCGTTCGTTTTTAACCTGTTCCTCTTCCCGCTTCCAGAAATGAAGATCGCTGACGGGATAGAGATAACCGAATTGATAGGCGGTAAAACTACTCCTCTGCCTTGCAACCAATCCTATGGGATAACGATAGATTCGCTCCTGCTTTAAAACCAGATCCTCCGCCCTTAGCCGGACCTCGCCGGCTTTCTTCAAAAAATAATCAGCCGTAGCCGGGGGATTTTCCCTATTTTTACCCCCTCCCCTCTTGGCAATCAGGGCCTTTAGGACCAACGCCCTGTGCTCGGCCCTCAAGGCGGTTACCTTCAGGCCCCTCGTCAGTTCCTGAGCTATTACCTTCAGTTCAGGCGAGGTATCTCCTGTCCTCTTAATGAAAGAAACGGTTTTAATCCTGATCTTTTCTGTAAGCAGGTTCATCTTGCGTGCGTATTCATTAAGGGACTTAACCGGCCCCTTTAAAACCCGGGCTATTTCCTCATCAGAGGCGTTCTTAAGAAGCCACTTGTAGGTAAATGGCGGTCTTGGCTGGAATGGCTTGTTAAAGGGCCGGGGCAGCTCGGCGGAAGGATCAAGGACGGACATAAAGGATATTAACCCCAATCCCTTCAAATAATGGATTTGCAGTTGAAGCGCCTCCTCCCATAACCGTTTAACATCCGGATCCGGGAAGATATCCCCGAGGGCGCTGAGGGGACCGGACTCCCTTGAGGTCCCGTTTTCGATCTGCTGCCAGGACCAGCGGGCAATACTCCAGTCAACAAGCCAGTTCCCCCATTCCCATCCTGAACTGAAGGTGAGGTGGTTGTCGACCCCGATCTTTTTCATGGTGTTCATATCCGACCATCTTGCATCGAGATATGGAAGCAGAAGGAGCGGCACCGAATTGTCAAAGGTGACCCAGTACGCAGATTCAGGCCAGTACCAGGTCTCCTGTCTTTTATTTTCCTCAATTGCCCTGACGAGCATAAAACGCTGGTTCTTGTTTCCATATACAGGGGCGTCCGGCTCGTCTATGGAATAAAACATGACCGTGTGGATCAAGATTCCTGTTTTCCTGAACTTTCCTCTTTTTGTCATGTCAGTTTTAGTTTGCAACGTCTGCGAAGAGAGGGGGTTTTTCTCTTTTGATATCACATGTGTTGTAAACATGAGTTTTGTGCCATACCTTTCCGTAATCTGATCTACCATATACGCTTTCAGTTCAGGCATGAGTTTTCCCAGGTCGGGAAGGTATTCCCCCATGGTGAAATCAACCGTGACAAAATCCCATTGCACATTGAAGAGCCAGGCAAGGGTGTCATCAATCTGGCTTCTGTAGGATGGGTAAAACTCAAGCAGCTTGATGGCCTGGAACGCCTTCTGCTGGAGCATGGAAAGAGAGATCTCCACACCCGTAAGGATTCCCCTTTTATGTGCATACTCGACAAACTCCGCAGCATGGGCTATCCAGCGCTTACGGTCAATACCCCTGAGCAGGAAGAACTGAAAGAGGTTCTGCTGATTCCGTGCAAGCCAATCGATATACTCCTTTATATCAGACAGTGAACCGGAATAGTCGGGGTCATGGAGCTGCTCGCTAAGCTCAATAGGGTGCAGTGAATGAATATGAAAACCCTTCTTGTCAAAACGCGGTAAGGCCTTCCAGTGAAAATCGGCAGGCAGGGGCCAGTATCGACGGTGTGGGATTATGGTCCTCCTCGGGTGGTAGAATTTAAACCCCAGTTTCTCCTGTAACAGACCGTAAAGTCCGAAGCTTGTACCCTCATATGACGGTGATCTCAGCCTCAGTACGATTGTCCCGTCCCTGCACGACGAATCCCATTGATACCAGTGGTCCGGGTACCGGAGATAATCGTAATTCCTTCCCCTGAGAAACCGTGAACTCCTGCCCTGGCTGTCGGGATCGATACTGCCTATTATGATCTTGATCTTTGCATCACGGTTGTTCAGCGATACGTCTAAGTTCCTGAACCCCTTTCTGAGGAGTTGAAGGACATCGTCTATGGTTGTTTTTGTAACAGGGTTTTCGAGCATCTCATCAGGTGCGATAAGAGCAACGGTCTGAAGCCCTGCCGGATTACAGTAAGAGAAGCCCTCGACAGGAATTATGAAAAGAAAACCGATAACTAATATCAAACGGATCATAATAGAGTTATCCCAAATCCAGCGGCAACTGATGTTAAGGAGGAGCATGACGGTATCTTCAGTCATTTTCGACGGGCATCCGGCCCGTCTCCGGGGGAATTTTGCAATTCACCCTCCCGGTGAATCTTATGCAAAATTCAAATCCCTTCAGATACTCTCATTCTCCTCCTTCCTCTCCACCTGCCTCTTCTTATCGCTGGACCCGAGGCGGCAATAACGGTTATATAAGGGCTGCAGTGTGAAATTGCCGAAGTAGTAATAAAAAATGAAAATTCATAAAAGAATCAGGTTCATTCACCCTGAATATTCACGCAGTGCCCCTGCCAGGAAGTATAACAGAATAGCCGGGTTATATCATAAAGGGGCTGTTATCTTCCAAATTTAATATCATCTACCTGTTTGACCTTGAATGTCACCACAAGAATCTTCAGGTTCATCAAGCAAGAGTGAAGGAGAAACATCTTCCACACAATTCCCGGAAGAGCCAATCCTTCAGCCTCTCCACGTCTTCTCCCCGGATTTCCGGACTAAGAAATTAATCTTGACAGTCTCGTAAAAAATCAGAAATACCCTATTCTGTCATTCTGAATCCCGAATTAAGTTCGGGAAATCTATATAAATCAAGAAGTTATGAGACCCTGAAACAAGTTCAGGGTGACAATCAGGACTTTTTATGAGTTCTTCAATCTTGGTTTATTCGCAAAAAAGTTAAAAACACTTGATGAGTCTGTCATTCCCCGAAAACGTTCGGGGAATCGTTTCTACAGTATCCCCGTATAAATCACTAAATGACTGATCGTTTTGTCTAATAAGAGTCTGTTTATAAATTACGATGCACCTTGCCGAAGGCCCCGACCTTTGGTCTGAGAGCTTGACGGTCATTCCTGTAATCCCGAACGCATTCGGGGGTCGGGAATCCTTCTTAAAGACAGATTCCGGACAAGCCGGAATGACAGAATAACGACCGCTCTGCGCTTTGAACGATTCCCCGAACGCTTTCGGGGAATGACATTATGCGTTGTGGTTAATGTGAAGTTGAATGTTAAGCCTCTCTTCAACTAAAACACGAAAGAGCCTTTAATTTTTGATGATCTGCCTTAAAAGTGTGTTATAATGAAAACTGACTTGCGGATCCGAGGGCAAAAAGGATCTTTATTCACTGCGAAAAATACGTTTATTAATGATAGAGGGACGAGAGGAGGTGAACTTGAGTGGCAAAAATTCTTGTTGCAGAGGATAGCCTTACAGATCTTCAGTACATAAAGGAAATGCTTACCGGAACAGGGCATGAAGTAATAACCGCAATGGATGGAGATGAGGCGGAAGAGAAGGCAAGGTCAGAGGCGGTGGATTTGATAGTACTCGATGTTGTGATGCCGAAGAAGAACGGCTTCCAGGTATGCAGGTCTTTAAAAAAAGACGAAAAATTCAAACACATCCCGATTATAATGACTACATCGAAGACACAGGAAAGTGACAGGTTCTGGGGGCTCAAGCAGGGGGCGGATGAGTATATCACAAAACCCTTTGAACCTATTGATCTACTGCTTGCAATAAAGAAGCACCTCATGAGGGTATAAAACAGGGAATAAATTAATGAAATTCGGCTTGTTGCTAAAAAAGTATTTAATAAGGGGGAAGACAGGTCAATTTGTTATAAAGTTTGCCGGAGAGGAGCACCTCTGTAAGATTTATATAGAGGACGGCAATGCCGTATATATATCGATGGGCACCAGAAAATCGGATGATACCCTTAGCTATATTGCGGGGAAGGAGATGGAAGAGGCAAACTTCATAGAGGGAGTGCCGCCTTTGAAAAGACTGGATGAGCCCCTTAACGATAAACTGCTTACACTTCTATCTGACGAACAAGCCGGTCAGACCCTGGATGATATAAACTTTGAGGGGACTGCCCCATCACAGGATGTGGATAAACTCCTGGATGATTTTATTGATATAGTTGGTCCACTGGGAACGGTAATTGCTGAAAAGGTTTTTTCGAGTCTTGGATACAATAGGGGATCGGATATGAGTGGCGCGAATTATTCTGTTCTGCTTGCAGCTTTGCTCGATGAGATTCCTGAAAAAATAAGAGAAAGTTTTAAAAATAAACACCTGTAAAAAATCCCATGTATTCTATGCTTAATAAGGGGGTATCCTGTGTTTAAAAATATGCGCTTGAGAACAAGGTTTACGGTTATCATGTTGATAGTTTATCTTGTTTCATTACCTGTCATTGCATTGGGGAGTTACTTCGTTCTGAAGAACAATGCAGTAAAAGAGATACTTGAAGAGGCAAACCTCATGTTGGCTGCTATGGAGGGGGTTAGAGGTTATACCGGTCAGGTACTCAGACCTGCATTACAGAAACTCCTGCCGGGAAAGTTTGTAATTGAAGGAATGTCCGCCACAAAGGTGGCCTATGGCGTTCAGTTGAGGATGAGAAAAAAATTGCCGAGATATAGCTTCAAGGAGGCTACGGAAAACCCGCTGAACTTAGTGAATAAGGCAGATGGATTCGAGATGAAAAAGTTGAATCAGTTCAGACAGGGAACCCTCAAGACCGAATGGAGGGGATTCAAAGAAACCCCCGATGGAAAGTACTATGTTATTATGCGGCCCGTTTCTGTAAAGGCTGCGTGTCTTAAATGTCATGGCAACCCTAACACGGCGCCACCTGAGGTTGTGAAAAGATACGGCACGAAGCATGGGTATGGCTGGAAGGTTGGAGAGATTGTTACTGTAAATAGTGTTTATGTTCCTGCAGAGGTTCCAATTCAGAATGCCAAAAAGGCGCTCATAACATTTACCGCCATCTACAGTGGTATCTTCCTGTTTGTTCTATTTATTATCGACAGGCTTATAATAGGTAACATTATAAGGCCTATTGAAAACTTTGTAAGCACTGCCGAGGAAATAAGCAGGGGGAAAATGGACAGGGATTTTGAAGTAACAACCAATGACGAAATGAAGTCCCTTGCAGATGCATTCAGCAGAATGAAGGTATCCCTTGCAAAGGCGATGGATATATTAAAGGAGAGATAGTGCAGCCGGACGCAAAGAGTCAAGCTCTCCGACCAAAGGCCGGGGCTTTCGGCAAGGTGCATTGTGAAGAGACCGTGAGCAATGACGGAACCGGCAAGATTGAAGAAAGCGAAAGCAGGACTATGCTTGCACTGCTGTGCTGATACTTAAGCTGTGTCCCGGGGCTGTTGACATATGAGCCGTTTGATGATATACTTGTGCTGTAATATGTAGATACTTCATCTTACCCCGTTAGTTGGATCGAGGGAAATCCTTTCTGACGGGCATGTTTGAACAGCGGACATAGAGCCGTCAAAAAACCCTGTAAATGTCACCCCTGAAATAAATTCAGGGCAGGCTCTGAACCATGTGCTGAACTTGATTCGGTATTGCTTCAGGCTTGGCAGGACGAATAGACTGTGTCACATAACGCATTGATTTTATTAGATGCTGAAATAAATTCAGCATGACAAACAGCGTTGTTTTATTAGTTTTCAGGCAGGGGACATATCCGTATAATATCCATATTATCACACCGGGTGGAGGAACCCCGTTTCTCTCTGATGGGCTTGCACCATGGCAAGGTTAACAACAGGTGGCAGCTGGAGAAACCGCTTATTGGAAATATGCCGATAATGTGTTTTCATGATAAAATAACTCCCCTCCCCGGGCTTCCCGGTACACCGGTCCATGATCTTCGCAGCTCCTGCCTTTGGATTACTTCCCTTGAGGTCCCCGTCGTGCTTGTCTTATACCGGAACACATGAGGAGTAAATCTGTTTGACATGCCTAATGAGAGTCTGTGCATAAACTTAGAGTCATATGTCATTCCCGCAATCCCGATGGCATTCGGGAGTCGGGAATCCGTCTTAAAGAACGATTCCGGACAAGCCGGAATGACGGAATAACGACAACTGTTCGACTTTATATACAGACTCTAATTAGTATCTGTGTATAAAGTCCGTCTCTCTATCTGTCATTCCGGCAGTTCTTAAGCCGGAATCTATTCTTTTCAATAAGTTCCGGATGCCCGATTACAGACTTCGAGCATGACAAAAAGACATTTACACACAGACTCTAATGAAGGGGAAAAAGGGGGTGATACATGAAAGAATAAGTTCATTATAAGCGCAGAGTTAGATAAAAGAAGCCACATCAAGAACTAAAAGGAGGAATTTTATCATGAGACTCGGGATATCTTCTAAGGGAACAATCTACATTCTATGTTTTGTCTTAGTTGCCGTGTTTGCCATGGCAGGCGCTGCAGATGCGCAGGTTTTGTGTAGCCAGGGGACGTCGTTTCATATTCAGGACGAAGGAAACGTTGCCGATGCCGGGAACGTTTATTTCGGGTGGGGACTGGATTTTAACTTGAACTCCGGTAACACTACCTGGGTTCACACCCCCATACCTTCAGTGCTCTTTGAAAATACGCAGATTCTTGCGGTGGTATTCTATACCGGCAGCTCCGATGCCTGGGTTGACCGGATCGATGTATGGAACGGCGATACGAGGGTCAAGATCATTGATGGACTGCACCTATCGGGCGACCAGGCCTACGTGATAGACTTAGGGACCGACATCCCTGCTGTGAGCCTGAGTATTTCGGCACGGGTTAATGCCGGTGTAGAGCAAGATCCTGTAGGGGGCCACAGGTTTGTCTTTTATACCGCCTGTGCAGAGTTCCATCCATAGCAACACTTTTACACACAGAACAAATGCCGATAAAAGGGGGCCGGCTCCCGTCTGCTAAGAACGGGAGCCGGCCCCTGCATAATACTCCTCATTTCATGGATTCTTCTTTAAAGGGGCCCCTGTTCAGGTGATCCCACAGATCCCCCGGAATTACGGCCCTTATTTTATCTTCTGAAAGTACGCTCTTGAGTTCTTCGCCGTCGGAGCGCCCGTACTCATCAGACATTAATCTGAACTGCAGGATCTCCCGAACCTGTCCGGTACGCCTCGGGCCGGGGATAATCACATGCACATGGGGCCTTGCAGCAATCCACAGGAGTGTGACCACCGACACAGGAACACGGCAAGCATCGGTCATTGTTCTCAGTCGCTCACTCCATCTTAAAACCTTCTCATCAAAAAAGTACCGGTTTCTCCTTCTTATATCACGCTTACCGAGTGCGGTTCTGCCCGCAGCACTTGTTCCGTTCCCCAGAAGACCCTGCTCGAGGGGGGAGATGATACAGTTTATGCAGGAGTCCTTTCCAACCAGCAAAAGGTCATCTGCCCGGTGAACCGGGTTAAAATGGACCTGGTGGGGTATGTCCCTTTCACCTCTCAGGTTCTCCTCTACCTCCCCGGGGTTGAGGTTCCCCACCCCCCAGTACCTTATAAGTCCTTCCTCCTTGAATTCCTTCAATGCATCCAGGCTCTCCCTGATTGATACATCCGGGGCAGGCCGGTGAAGTTGATACAGGTCGATATAGTCTGTTTTCAGTCTTCTGAGGCTCTTGTAAAGCTGGCCTTTGAGTCCTGCAGGGGTGGCGTCATGCATCACCCTCCGCCCTTTCCACAGAAGGCCTCCTTTTGTGGAAATGAAAAATTCCGGTCTTCTTCCCCCGATTAACTTTGCAAGGAGTTCTTCCGAACGTCCATGGGCATAAAGACCTGCGGTATCAAAATGCCTGATACCATACCTTACAGCAAGCTCAAGAACCTTGCGGGACTCCCTCTCATCGTGGGGCCCGAATCCCTCACCCCCCATGCTCCATGTACCGATCCATAGCCAGGGCGTACCTGTATTAGATGTGTCTACCGGAAGGGGTATCTTTGCTCTTTTCATAGGCTTCTCTTTCCGGGGGTTCATCCATGACCCCGAATCTCCTGTAAAGTGACTCGGCAAATATATAATCAAGATGGGCAATCGAGTCAGGATGCCTGCCAAAGCACTTTTCCCACACATCCCACCGCTCCATGCAGAGATAGACGAGGCAGTCCTCGGTGATAAACCTCCTCAGTTGTCCATATAGAAATCCGTACATCTCCAGCCTCAGGGGTTTTACATACCTCATTTTGTTGTCGTCACCAAGAACCATCTCGGCGGTTGTAATATCGGTCTGAGGATAGTTGTTCTCTATCATCTTCCTCATCTCCGGATTAAACCTCAAAGAGCCGATCGAGATCCAGGCAACCCTCCCGGGATCAACTACGTCAAAGACAGCCTCGACAAGACCCTTGTAACCCCTCTGCCAGCCTTCGTGGAGTATCATCGGATCAAAATGCAGCCCTATAAGATATCCATCGTCTGAGACCTTCTTTATTGCCAAAAGACGGTCTTGCAGTGCGGCGGTCCTATGCTCCTCGTGATTTATAATATCCTCTGTATTCAGGGACCAGGAAACAACGGTTCTCTCTTTGTGATCGATCCCAAGAATACCATCAACCCTGTCGGACTTGGTCTTCAGTTCTAAAACAGCGTTCCTCAGTACTGAAAACCCCTTCACGAGCCTTGCCGCCTGTCCGGTCTCATCCTCGAGGGCAAGGCTGTCTCCCAGCTCCCAGGTTCCTATCCGGAAGAAACGCCACGGCTCTGAGAAGACCTTCTCCTTTACCTCACTCATGAGCGAATCAATATCGGAAACCACCTTCATTCCGCCGTCATTCAGGTAGTTCTGGAGAAAACAGTAGGTACATTGAAAGGGACAGTTGTAGACGGATCTCAGGACATGTACATTACAGCAGATGTACTTCCTGTTAAAGGTGGCACAGGTCCCCATTGCCTCTCCCTTTAGGGGGATCAGTTCAATAAATTCCTCTCCATCCCCATAAGGGTGCGCTTTTTTATTGTTGAGTGATTCCGGCATATTCGGTGCCTGATTTAAAAACAGGGGCTGTGCCTGTTATGTTAACAAACATGGCTGATCTTCCCTTAACGTACTCCTATAAAGATTAAAACACATTTGAAATGAAACTTACCATAGTTTACCCGCCTTGTTTCAGCTTCTCCGGTTCCCCGCCTGCCTTGTCCGTTTCACCAACGTAAAGCACACGTTAACCGGGAGATAAAAGCAGGTTTATAATACCTGAATCATGCGATTTCGGCCCCCCCTCTCTCCCGGTGTGAACACACACTCTATCTTCACATAGTGGAAGGTATTACTTCGGCAATTAATTTATAACGCCGGATCAAGTCCGACATGAAAGACTAATTTCCGGCAATAAATAGAGCCTGTGTGTAAAATCGAACAGTTCTCGTTATTCCGTCATTCCGGCTTGTCCGGAATCGTTCTTTAAGAAGGATTCCCGACTCCCGAGTGCGTTCGGGATTGCGGGAATGACTAATGACTGTATTTTATAAACAGACTCTAACTATTGTCGCGTCAACTCTCAATTGTCATTCCGGCTTGTCCGGAATCTAAGAGGAGTATGATTCCCGACGTAGCGGGAATGACAATTCAAACATCCCGACATTACAAGGTTGACACGACATTAGGTTCAATCAAGCAAAGGGTATTTTATTACCGGTGTAATAATTGTACTACCGGCTTATTCCATACAGACTCCAAAAAAACCGATTTGTCGTAAAATATATCCATGGAAAGATTCGTTGCCGATGCAATGCTCGGAAGACTTACGCGATGGCTCCGCTTTCTTGGATATGACGTCCTCTATTTTCGCGATATCGAAGACAGGGAGTTAGTAAAAACAGCGAGGGCCGGGGATCGGGTAATCCTGACAAGGGACAGGGGGCTTGTTCAGGACTTCCATGTAAGGCACTATCTCGTTGAGTCGGAGATCCTGGATGAACAACTGTCGGAGGTTCTGGGCAGATTCCCCTTGAAGCAGAATCCTGACAGGAGATGCATGAAGTGTAATACAGAGGTCGTGGCTGTCACTAATAAAGAAGAAATCAGGGACAGTGTTCCTGAATATGTCTATTTCAACCATGATTCTTTTCAGAAATGTCCGTCCTGTGGTAGTATTTATTGGGAGGGTTCGCATATGAGGAGGATAATTAAAAGGATCGAGAAGGCTGTTAAACCAAAGGACAAATGAATTTCTCTTCAAATAACGGGAGCGGCTGACACATTGCGCAAGAGGGCAATCATCTCATTGGCGCTTGTCTTTGTTGTTCTGTTGATCGGAACAGTAGGGTTTTCTGCTATTGAAGGATGGTCTCTTTTTGAGTCCCTTTACATGACGGTTATCACGCTCTCGACTATCGGATACAAGGAGGTAAGGCCCCTCTCGGATGCCGGAAAGCTGTTTACCATAATCTTCATATTCTTTGGTGTGGGTGTTGTTGCATATGTCATCAATAACGGAATAAGGGTAGTGTTCGAGGGAGAAATACAGAAGGCCTTCGGGAGGCGCAAATTGGAAAAGAAACTGAAAACAATGAAGAATCACTACATCGTATGCGGGTATGGAAGGATGGGAAGGATAATCTGCAAGGAACTGAGGGCCAAGGGTGTACCCGTGGTAGTGATCGAAAAAGAGAGGCAGGAACTGGATGGCGATACGGGACATGTATTTATCTATGGCGATGCGACAAGAGATGAGTTTCTCAAAGATGCAGCGATAGAACGTGCTAAGGGGCTGATTTCAGTCCTGTCAACCGATGCCCAGAATCTTTATGTCGTGTTGAGTGCAAGGGGACTCAATCCTGATCTCCTGATCGTTGCACGTGCAGGAGATGAAGGCTCGGAACGGAAGCTCCTGAGGGCCGGTGCCGACAGGGTTGTCTCTCCATATTATATTGGTGGTCTCAGGATTGCCCAAACCGTCTTGAAACCCGCTGTTGTTGATTTCCTCGAGTTTGCCACGAAGAGTGGAAACCTTGAACTCCAGCTCGAAGAGATCGAGGTATCCGAGGCCTCAGCTATGTCGGATAAGACCATTCATGAGGCAGGGGTCGGAAGGGAGCTTGGAGTGATTATTGTGGCCATAAAGAGAAAGACGGGTGAGATGAGATTCAATCCCGTGCATAATACGAGAATAAAGCCCGGGGATACGCTTATTGCCATTGGTGAGACGGAAAAGCTGGACATGCTTGAAGAGATGGCTCGAAATAACGGAAAATAAATCAGCCGCTTCTCCGGATTTCCAAACGGATATCATAATACGGTGAAAGAGAAGACCATATTTGAAGATTTCCTTATAAAAAACAACCTCCGTATGACCCCCCAGAGGAGGCTGATCCTTGATGTGTTTCTTGCGACCGAACAACACGTTACATCGGAAGAACTCTATGATGTTGTAAAAAAGAAAGACCAGTCGCTCGGTCAGGCTACAGTATACCGCACCCTGAGACTGCTTTCTGATGCAGGTCTTGCAAGGGAGGTGGATTTCGGCGATGGAGTAATCAGATACGAGCACGAATACGGGCATGAACACCATGACCATATCATATGTGAAAGATGTAAAAAGCAGATAGAGGTGCTTGACGACAAGATCGAAGAGCTGCAGAAGAGGCTCGCAAAGAGACACGGGTTTAGACTGACAGGGCATAAGATGTATCTCTGGGGGATATGTAAGGAGTGCAGGATCAAGGACAAGAGCAGGTCTATAAAATAAGACTCATTAAAAAACAGCCCCCTGTGATTGCACCGTGGTTTTCCAGACCTCTTCCGTATCCTGATTTACCCTCCGGAACCTCTGCCGGCTTCTTCGGTAGCACCTGCTTCTTCAGCATGATGGCTCAATTTCCTCTTCACTTTTTGGTTACAATAACTATATGCATAAAACTACCGAAGCCATGAGAAAAAAGCTTAATATGGTCCCCGACAGACCGGGCGTTTACATCTTCAAGGATGAACAGGAGAGGATTCTCTATATAGGGAAGGCCAAAAGGCTGAAAAACCGCCTGAGGAGTTACTTCCGGAGATCCGCCTCTCTTGAACCACGCAAGACTGCAATGATGAGAAAAGTGGTCGATTTTTCTTATGTAATTACCGGCTCTGAACTTGAGGCACTTGCCCTTGAAGTAAACCTGATAAAGCAGCACAGACCCCGTTACAATGTGGTCCTGAGAGATGATAAAAATTATCCGTATCTGAGACTTACCGTCAAAGAGCGCTGGCCCCGCCTTGAGGTTGTAAGGAGAATTAAAAAGGACGGCTCCATTTATTTCGGACCGTACATCCCTGCATCCTCCATGTGGGAAACCCTCGCCTTTATCAGAAGGCACTTCCATATCAGACCCTGCCGTTACAGCCTCGACAGACCCATGCGTCCATGTATCCAGTTTCAGATGAGGCGTTGTCCCGCACCATGTGCGGGCCTGGTCCCGGATGAGGAATATATTCAGTCGGTCAAAGAGGTTGAGAGGTTTCTTAAGGGCGAAAAAAAAGAACTGATTGAAGAACTACAGGAGAAGATGTACAGGTTGTCCGACACGATGCGTTATGAAGAGGCGGCAAAGATAAGGGACAGTCTCCATGCACTGAGGATCGCCTTTGATTCACAGAGGGTTATCTCACCCGAACTCGGTGATATCGATGTGATCGGGTCATATCAGGAGGGTAAGGAGACGGTCTTTCAGGTATTTTTTATCAGGAACGGAATACTTATAGGGGGAAAGGATTTTTACCTGAAGGATACAGGGTATATTCCACACGGGGAGCTTCTGGAGGGTTTTATTGAATCCTTTTATGTTAAGGTGATTATACCACCCGGAGAAGTCCTTGCCGAGATAAAACCATCAGGCGTAAGAGCGTTGAGGAAATGGCTCGCACAGAGAAGTGGAGAGAAGGTCACTATAAAAATACCCGAAAGCACTAAAGAAAAAGACCTGATTGCAATGGCACAGGAGAATGCAAAGACTGCCTTCCTGGTGAGAAAGGGCGTAAGGCCGGAAGAGATACTCAGGATGTTGGGAAAGAGGCTCGGATTAAGCAGGATGCCTTCAACTATTGGCGCCTTTGATGTATCAACTATATCCGGCAGCTACTCTGTGGGTTCCTTTGTGTGGTGGGAGGACGGGTCCTTCAGAAAGGAGCGTTACAGACACCTCAGAATTAAGACCGTTGAAGGGGTCGATGATTATTCAATGATGAGTGAAATCGTGAAAAGGACAGTCAGGAACCTCGGTGAAGAGCTCCCTGACCTTATCATCATTGATGGAGGCAAGGCACAACTTGAGGTTGCAATGAAGGCGCTGCATGAGGTTCCCGGCTCAGATCGGGAAGGGGTGGATATGGTAGGAATAGCAAAACGGCCTGACAGGGCTGTCCTTCCCAATGGGGAACTCCTTCCCATCAACGATGGGAAGGCCGATGCCCTGCTACTTAAGAGGGTCCGTGATGAGGCGCATCGCTTTGCGGTAAGTTACCACAGGAAACTCAGAGGAAAGGGGCTCCTTGAATCACGACTTGAAGGGATTAAAGGAATTGGGAAGAAGAGAAGGCTTGCCCTCCTCCGGCATTTCGGTTCTGTTGCTGCAGTCGGGGAATCGACTGTTGAAGAGATTGCCTCCGTGGAAGGGATGAGCAGAAAACTGGCGGAGCTGCTGCTGCAGGAGCTACCGAAGCGTACCCGGGGTTAAAATTCCTGAATCTTTGAAAAAAAGGAGCTTCTTTTATTATTATCAATAACCACCCTGATCCAGCGATAAGATGTTTCAACGAGCACCGTGATTAACCCTTTGCTGATTATCGGCGGGCACCCGGACCACCTCCGGGGTTGATCATGTTGCTCATTTTGGTATTGTAAGCTTTTTCTCTGGTCCGGGAATCACTAAAAAAGGAGATCACTTTGGACTTAAACTTTATAAGATCACTGGTAATAGCTGCAATCCCTGTCCTGATAGCCATAACATTTCATGAGGTTGCCCACGGTTATGTTGCCAGCCGCTTTGGGGACAACACTGCAAAGAGTATGGGTAGACTCACACTTAACCCCATTGCCCATATAGACCTGTTTGGGACTATAATCATCCCCATACTTCTCTTTATCTCAACCAGCGGCCAGTTTACATTTGGTTATGCCAAACCCGTTCCCATCAATCCCTTTAACCTCAGAAACCCCAAAAAGGACATGATCTATGTATCTGCCGCCGGTCCTGCAGCCAATGTTCTTATAGCCTTCTTATCTGGACTGCTGCTGGTTGTACTGACATGGCTGGAAACGATTATGCCTCCCGCTGTTGTCTCAAAGATCTTTCTTCCCTTTGCCTCAATGCTCAGGTATGGAATCATCATGAATGTCTACCTGGCGGCATTTAACCTTATCCCCATCGTTCCCCTTGACGGCGGGAGAATCCTGGCGGGGTTCCTGCCGAGGGAACTTGAAATACAATTCAGCAGGCTTGAACCCTACGGAATATTCATTGTACTGCTCCTGATCTTCCTCGGGGCAACAAGGTATTTTGTCGTCCCCCTGGCAAACCTTATCCTTTCCATGATAAGCGGAATTCTCTCAATATTCACACCTATGTGATACGAGAAAAAAAGGGGAAAGAGAACCTCCTCGCCGCACTAAATAGTGTCTGTGTATAAACTGCGGCCGTTTGTCATTCCCGCAAGCGAAGCATGTCGGGAATCCTTCTTAAAGAACGATTCCCCGAACGCTTTCGGGGAATGACGGAATAACGGCAACTGTTCGACTTTATACACAGACTCTAAATCGGGTGCAGGATACGGTCGATGACCGTTCTCGCCTCAACGATGGGGTCAATAAAGGCACTGTCCATATCATGCTCTATATCCCGCTTGTTTGAGAGATAGGTGATTCTGTCCTGCATCCTGTCACGGAGGAAGTCGAGATATTCCTGATCCTTTGGGGGCTTATACTTCCTGTCATAGTCGGAGCCGAATAATTCACGTCCGTTTTTGGGAACCTGGAGCCCGGGGAATGACTTCCAGTCACGCCATTCAATATTCCCCCTGACCAATTCCGTTACGATTTCAAGGGATAGCTCTTTCGGAATATCCGTCAAAGCGCCGGGCAGCCCAAAGGCATAGGTATTCATTATGTAGCATTCCGTTCCCATCTTGAAGAGCTTCTTGAACTGCTGGCAGTCCCTCATAAGGGGATGTACCCGGAAGGGATTTGCAAACGGTTCTATAACGAGTTTCTTGAGTTCCGCAGGATCAACATTCTCAACCCCTTTGGCCCTCATCGTGGAAAGGGAGGCGCCCATTGCCACTGCAATCCCCGGGGTTTTCGCCCTACAGATCGGGGGAAGGCTTGGGTCCTTCTGAAGCCAGATGACCTTTCCGGGACGTTCACATGCATTGGCATGATTGAACATCTCACGGGATTTTATGCACCTTCCGTTCTGGTTTCTTACATCGTAGGCTACAAGCTTTTTCTTTCCGTCAGGGAGCATGGTTACCGCCACATTCTGAGCAGTGTAAAAGTATTTGATCTGTTTATCCTCAAAAGCCACTGCGTCTGTCTTGTCAAAGAGGCTGGGTTCAAGGGCAATGGAGTAGTTGTTTTCCAGATCGATCAGGAACGCGTCATCGTGAATGACGATTACTTTTTCACTCTTCTTCAGTGTTCCTGCATGGTCGTGGCTGTTTGTAATGGATGATTTGCCGGACCCGGAGAGCCCGAAAACAGCCACGGGAGGATTGCTGCCGATTGTCTTGATTCCCCCATGGGACGCAACCATGTTGTGACGCACACCACATGTCCATGCAAGAGTAAGGGTACCCTTTTTTCTTTCGCCAAAGTATCTCATCCCCAAAATGGCTATACAGTTCTCGGTTTCATCAACAATAACAAGCCCGTCGGGGAAATCCGGATGAGACCACTCAGGGTCGGCAAAGACCAGGATGTCAGGCTCGTTGATAACTCTTGACTTCTTGTAGATCCCGCTCCAGGGTTCCATCCACGGTGTAAAGTTAAGTCCCCAGTCAAGCATATTTTTCGCGTCGGTTACCGGACTGAGGAGATGAGTTTTAAGCATAAAGTCGGGATGAAGACCGACAACACCTTCAAGCCATAGCCCCTCTCTCCTGTTGAACTGATACACCGCCTCACGAAGAATACCCTTGTAACGGTCCTTTTCGTTACCCATTTCACGCACAAGCCGTCTTGCTTTTGCGGTCCTCCCCACGATTCGTCCATCCTGGGAAACAAGAATCCTGGCGTTCCTGGGAAGCCCGATCTTCTCAGGTTTATACATCCTCTCCGAGGTCACTATTACATCAGGCTGTTTTAGTGAAAGGGCATACAGTTCCGCCATTGTAGTCTTTCCAACTGAATTTGCATAAAGTGCTGTTTCGAGTATCGCCCTCCAGGGCCCAACCGGTAACTTATGAGTAGTTGCCATTGTTAATTACCTCTCTTAACGTGTAATTGTCAAGCTCTCCGACCAAAGGTCGGAGCTTGCCAATGTAAGGAATTTTTGATTTATTACATTCCTTGCCTTCATCCCCGACCAAAGATCGAGGCTTTCGGCAAGGTGCATTGTAATAAAACCTTGTCAAATATTATAATTTTTTACACATAAATCTTGCAATCATTAAAATTTCGCTGGAATTCCCGGAGTTTTTATTAAATATCCCCCTTTTTTTTTAAAAACAGGCCGGGAATACCCGTGAATGGCATAAATGTCACTCTGAACGAACAGGCTATGTCACAATCCTGAGAACTAATTAGTGTCTGTGTATAAACTGCTGTTTTATATTTTTGTCATACCCGAAGTCTGTAGTCGGGTATCCGGAAGTTACTGAAAAGACTGGATTCCCGCCCAACAGACCGCGGGAATGACGGCTCTATTGTTGACTTTATACACAGACTCTAAATAG
>BDTA01000111.1 GCA_002897935.1 bacterium BMS3Abin08 | reverse complement strand
CTGAAAACAGGTATCAGGACCACACACTATCCAAAGGTTGAAGAGCGTTCACCGGGAGTCTCACCGGGACGGCCGGAAGGAGGAGGACCTGCCGGAGATAAAAAACCGGCGGATTTCGCCTGCCCGGCCGATGCGATTGCTGTCCGCGATGACCGTGTATCCGTGGATTACAGCAGGTGCATACACTGTTCAAGGTGTCTGTCCCCTTCCGGAGACATACTCGTCAAAACGTCCGGGGGTTATGAATGGGCATATAAAATACAGAGAGATGCCGTTGATCCCGTGGGGGTGGAAAAGACCTGCCGCCGTTCCCTCCACATCAGGGTTGTGGACGGGGGTGCATGCAACGCCTGTCTGAGCGAGGTCTCACAGATCACCAAGCCGTACTACGATATACATCGTCTCGGCTTTTTTATTACACCGACACCAAGGGCCGCCGACCTGCTGCTGCTGGCCGGGCCTGTAACCGAACACATGAAACTGCCGCTGAAAAAGGCGTTCGAGGCAATGCCCGGACCCAAGGTGGTGATGGCCGTGGGGACATGTGCCCTCTCGGGCGGTATCTTTGGTCCGGGGTTTGCGTCAGGTAGCGGTGTCCCGGGATTCCTCCCTGTGGACATAGCGGTGCCGGGCTGTCCGCCGCCGCCCCTGGCGATCATTCACGGCCTGCTCCTTGCGGCCGGCAGGAAAGACCCGGATCCGTCAACATCACCCGGGCCGGGTGACCGGAGGGACGCACAATGATGGATATGGCCCTGCTCTTTGAACTGTTCATACTTTCCTGCGCGGCAGGCATTGTCCTGACCATGGCAGTCCCGGAACGTAGTGCTCCGTCCGTCCTCGCATGGATCGCCTCCATATCATCGGCAATCATACTAATTGCCGGCGGCATCGGTCTCTTTACGAACCAGCCGTTTCAGGCGGAGCTCTGGAGGATCTCTTCACTTGGAACCATGGGCATCGGGATGGACCGTCTTTCAGCCCTGTTCGTCTTTATGGCGGGACTTGTCTTCCTTCCGGTCTCGGTCTTTTCCGCCCGTTATATGCAGCGGTACTCCGGCCGTTACAGCCTGAGGTCATTCAGTATATTTTATCATCTCCTCTTTGCCTCTGTTGTCCTGCTGCTCATTGCCGCAGATGCCCTCTCATTCCTGCTGGCCTGGGAGGTGATGTCCATCCTCTGCTACCTGCTGGTAAACTATGAACACGAAAAACAGGACAACACCCGTGCGAGCTTCCTGATGCTGGTCATGGGTGAGGCCGGATTCATATCAGTGGTGTTTGGATTTCTGTTACTAACAGGGCCTTCGGGCGGCCTTGATTTCGCTTCCCTGAGATTAAACGCAGGTACCATCGGTGGCGTCATGCGCTGGGTGATCTTCCTGCTCACCTTTTTCGGCTTTAGCGTCAAGGCCGGGTTGGTCCCTGCCAATACCTGGCTTCCCAGGGCCCATACAGCCGCGCCGGGCAGCTTTTCCGCCATACTTTCCGGGGTCACCCTCAATCTCGGCATCTACGGTATCATCCGTATCAATGCCGACATCCTCCCCGCACTGAACGCTGGTCCGGGGATAGTGGTGCTCATAACGGGTAGTCTCTCCGCCCTGCTCGGCATCCTCTATGCCACTACCGAGAATGATATGAAGAAAATGCTGGCCCACAGTTCTACAGAGAATATGGGCATCGTCACCGCCGGACTGGGGGCGGGTATGGTGTTTGCCGCCACGCAGCATCCGGTGCTTGCCGGCATTGCATTCATCGCCTCACTCTATCATATGATCAACCATTCCATGTTCAAGACACTCCTCTTCCTTGGCAGCAGCGGGATAGAACTGAAGACCGGTGGCCGTGATATGAACAGGCTCGGGGGGTTGATCCGGTTTATGCCCTGGACTGCGGCGTTTTTTCTGATCGGCGCACTCTCCATCGCGGCCCTCCCGCCTTTTAACGGTTTTGTGAGTGAATGGCTGACGCTCCAGACCATGCTCCAGAGTGCATCCCTGCTGTCCATACCCGTCAAGATCACTTTTGCCCTGTCCGGCGCCGCGCTGGCGCTGACTGCGGGCCTGGCGGTCACCTGCTTTGTCAAGGCCTTTGCTATGAGTTTCCTGGGGATGGGCAGGTCGGAATCAAGCCGGCGGGCGGTCGAATTACCCTGGTCGATGAGAAGCGCAATGGGGTTCCTGTCACTCCTGTGCATTGTTTTCGGCATCTTCCCCACTTACGTCATCCCGGTCCTGGACAGGACCGTCACCCCCATTGTCCATGAAAGTGCGGCGGATGCATTAGTGCCGCCGTTCTTTACAGTGGGCCGCGGGAATAAAAAGTTCGGCAGGGCCTTCGTTGCCGATTTTCATAAGTTGGGCGCCCAGGTGGGAAGTGACGTGCTCCCCGGCAGGGGCCTAGTGGTCCTGCACAGGGGCGGCAGGCGCAATCCCGTGGTCTTTGCCATGTCGACATCCTATACCTTTGTAGTGCTGCTTTTATTGCTCGGCGCAACCCTGGTAATGCTCAGGATAGTGGTACGCAGGCGAAAAGTGAGGTATCAGCCCGCATGGGACGGAGGATTGCGAAGATTGCCCTCCCACATGACATACACTGCTACGGGTTTTTCCAATCCTGTACGGATAATCTTCAGTGCGGTCTTCCATCCAACTGTAACCAAAGAAACCAAGGAGGCTGTAGCGGAGCACTTCAGGACAGCCATTACCAAGGAAAGAAGAGAGGTCCATATAACGGAACGTTTGATTCTGCAACCAGTGGTTTCAATGCTCAGGACTGTATCGGGCCGGATAGCGAAAATTCACAGCGGCAGTGTAAACACCTATGCAATGTATGTTATCATCACTTTAATTCTTCTTCTGATGGGAGGACAATTTTTTTAAAGACAATCCCATGGAGGTCTTATATGAAGATGACCTATAATGAACTTAAAGATCAACTGCTGATGCTTATTGATGAGTCTTCCGCTGTGGAGAGTGTCTCTGAATGTCCCTGTGATGAACTCAGGGAGAAAATCCTCAAGAACCGGTTCAACCTCGTTGTGGTTGGTCAGTTCAAGAGGGGCAAGACCACATTCATAAACGCCCTCCTTGGCACAAACCTGCTGCCCACTGCCGTAGTTCCGCTTACCTCTATCGTTACGGTTATAGAATACGGGCAGAAGGTTCATGTTAAGGTTGTTTTCAATGACGGCCATACCGGAGAAGTCCCTTCCGATGAACTGCCTGAGTATGTAACAGAGAAGGGCAATCCCCGTAACGTCAAGGACCTTGCCGAGGTTATAATCCGATACCCATCCGAGTATCTGAAGGACGGTGTAAGGCTTATCGACACCCCTGGGGTTGGTTCCGTATACCAGCATAACACGGATATTGCCTACGAGTACCTTCCACGGTCCGATGCAACTGTGTTTTTAATCTCAGTGGATCAGCCCCTCAGTAAGGCAGAGGTGGATTTTCTCCGGGATGTAAAGGAGTACTCAGAGCGGATTTTCTTCCTCCAGAACAAGGCTGACTACATCAGCGCCGATGAACTTCGGGAATCCCTCGAGTTTACAAAATCCACACTAAGGGAGGAGGTCGGCTATGATTCGCCTGAACTCTACCCTGTCTCCGCAAAATTAGCCCTTGAGGGAAAGGAGAGGGGCGATAACGAACTCCTTGAAAAAAGCAATCTTCCTGTCTTTGAGAGCAGGCTCCAGCGGTTTCTCCTTGACGAGAAGGGAATGACCCTGATCAGGTCGGTATCAAACAACCTTCTGAGGGTTCTTTCCGAGTCGGTACTCAGGTCGGAACTTCAATTGAAGAGCCTTCAGACCCCGCTTGAGGAGATAGAGAGGAAACTCCGGGCCTTTGAGGAGAAGAGGCAGGAAATTGAGGCGGAAAAACGGGACTTCGAGATACTCCTTGAGGGTGAGACAAAGAGGATAGTCGATAGTATTCTCGACCCCGATCTGCAGAGGGTGAAGGAGGAACTTCAGGAGAGACTGATGTCGGAGTTTGAGGAGTGTTACAACCAAAACACAAGCCTTGCACCAGGCAAGCTCCGCAAGACCCTCGAGGAGTTCATCTCCCAGGCATTACGGGAGTACTATGCGGTCTTCAGAAAGAACGAGGATACAAAGATATCCATGGCCTTTGAGCAGGTTGCCGAGAGGTTTATAAAGAAAATAAACAGCATAGTGGATGAACTGATGCATTACTCCTCTGAACTGTTTTCCGTGAAGTTTGAATCCTTCAACGCCGAGGCCCTCTGGAGCATACATGCGTCATTTTACTACAGGTTTAAGGACGAGCCCCTGATGATCGAGGTACTCGGAGATGCCCTCACATCGCTGATGCCGAGGTTTCTGAGTAACCGGATCATATACAGGAATATGAAAAAATACCTCCTTGAGATGATCGAGCGTCAGGCAGGCAGGATCCGGTGGAACTTTGTTGAGAGGCTGCAGAAGAGCCGTCTGGAGTTCCGCTGGCAGATGCTCGGGAGGATTGATGAGGCCATAAAGGGAATCAGGGAGGCTGTCCAAAAGGGTATCGAGAGCAGGAAGAAGGGTGCTGAGGAGGCAAAAAGGCAGGAAAGAGAGGTGGGGGATGAACTTAACAGGCTCTACCGCCTTCGAGACAGCGCACTAATGATAAAAGAACAGGCGGGAGGAGGTTAGTGTATACAGTCTGACAATTGTTGTTTTTCCGTCATTCCCCGAAAGCGTTCGGGATTGCGGGAATGACAAATGACTGTCAAGCTCTCCGGCCTTTGATTAGAGAGATTGACTTCTATTATCAACATTTCCTCTACAGGCAACTCCCACCGTGTGACTATCAACCAAATCCAGCAATAAGCAGGCCCGGGTATCAACAGGCTGCACAGCATTCTGAACTTTAGCCCTTCTGACTGTCGTGACCTTAATCGCAACCATAATACCTCCTCTGCCCTGGTCGTCCTTTTCCTGAGACTTGTAGCTGTCTTGTTCAAGTCGTGATCACCCATTACCTTGCCTTGGTCATCACGGGGTAGGGGACTAAAGAGCTTTTCCGGAAAGTTGCATTATGCAACATGCAATGTTACAATTAAGAATGTTTGGTAGAAAAAGCAGTCTGAGAAGAAAGATAATATTAGGATATATAGCAAGCCTTCTGATTATCCTGTCTATTGCAACCATCATCTTTTTTAACCTCATACTCATAGAGGAGCGACTCAAGTTCAGTGCGGTAATAACGAGATTTGTAGATACAGTACTCGAGATAAGGCGATATGAAAAAAACTATTTCCTTTACAGGCAACGGGCCGACCTGCTGCAGACGTTTAACTACATTGACACAGCAGTTAAACTTGTGGAGGACAACAGGGGAAAGTTCGATTTGGTAGAGTTGCCTGAAAGGCTGGATCTCTTACAGAAAAGCGCTGCTTCAAAGAAGGCGGTCCGGATACTTACCCGTTACAAAGTCCTGCTGGGGAAACTCGATAAGCAGCGCTCCCCTTTACTGGACAAGAGCATCAGGCAGTTGGGACATGACATCACCGAGTTGGCGGAGGGGCTGTCTGAATCTGAGAGGGAGATGATCAAGGGCATGCTCTCTGAGGCCCGTAGGAACCTGGTTATCTCGGTCTTATTATTATTTGCAGGCTCAGTGGGTATAGCCCTTATTGTTTCTGCGGTTGTCATAAAACCCCTGAAGGACCTGGAAAGGAGTATGCAGAGTATTGCATCCGGCAGGTTCGAGATGCTGCAGATAGATTCAAAAGACAAGGAGATAATCTCTCTCAAGGAGGCGTTTGACAGGATGATAAGGGAGATCTTTTCTCAGAGGGATATAATACGCTCAGAGAAACTCAGTTCCCTTGGAACAATGCTCGCGGGTATTGCGCACGAAATAAACAACCCTCTATCCAATATGTCCACCTCTGCTGAGATACTCTCGGAAGAGATGGAGAGTGGAGATTTAGAGTTTAAAAGGGACCTTGTTGAACAGATTATCCATGAGACTGACAGGGCGAGGGATATCGTGCGTTCCGTGCTGGAATTTACCCGGGACAGGGAGTTCAGGAAGGAGAGAGCGGGACTGGCTGATTTACTGACTGAAACAATGCGGTTTATCAGGAGCGATTTAGCGCCACACATTACCATTAATATCGATATACCCACAGGGCTGACTGTATATGTGGATAAACAGAAATTCCAACATGCCCTGCTGAACCTTCTCAAGAATGCAATGGATGCAATCCCCGATGAGGGAAGGGAAGGGAGGATCACTATTGCCGCACGAGGTGAGGCTGATAGCGAGGTTGAGATAAAGATTACAGATACGGGGAAGGGGATACCTGAGAAAATAATCGACCGGATATTTGATCCGTTCTTTACAACAAAGGATGTCGGCAAGGGCACCGGCCTTGGACTATTTGTCACCCATAACATAATTGAGCAGCACGGTGGTTCGATATCGGTCGGCAGCAGGGTGGGTGAGGGCACCGTATTTACAATAAAATTGCCGGCACAAGGGGGGGAGAGAAATGGATAATTCTGTGCGTATCCTTTTGATTGATGATGAAAAGATTGCCCTTAAAAACCTCGATCATGTCCTGAAGAAGGAGGGTTATAAGGTTAAGACCACCTCAAGCGGTCAGAATGCGTTGAGACTATTGAGCAGAGAGGACTTTGATGTGGTGCTTACCGATCTGAAAATGGAGAGGGTTGACGGTATGCAGATCCTGAAACGGTGCAGAGAGAACTCCCCTGACACGGAGGTCATAATGATTACAGGCTACGCTACTGTCGAGACTGCAATCGAGGCCATGAAATACGGGGCATACCACTACCTGACCAAGCCCTTTAAACTGGAAGAGGTACGCAAGGTTGTGAAGGAAGCAGCAGAGAAGGTCCTGCTGAAGAAGGAGAACAGGCGCCTCAGGGAGAGCCTTGAAAGTGTCTCGGACCGGGTAAGTATAATAACACAGGACCCTCATTTTCTCAGGGTGCTTAATATGGCCAGAGAGGTATCACCAACGGACTGTAATATCTTGATTACCGGGGAAAGCGGAACAGGGAAGGAGTTGGTAGCACGGTTTGTTCACCGTTACAGTAAGCGGTCGGAAAAGCCCTTTATCGCCGTTAACTGCGGTGCCTTCTCCGAAGAACTCCTTGCCAATGAACTCTTCGGGCATGAAAGAGGTGCCTTTACCGGAGCCACATTCCTCAAGCAGGGACTGATAGAGATAACATCCGGCGGGACGCTGTTTCTTGACGAGATAACGGAGATGAGCCCATCCATGCAGGTCAAACTCCTGAGGGTGATTCAGGAGAGGGAACTCTATCGTGTAGGGGGCGGAGAGACTGTTAAGGTCGACGTTCGTTTTGTAGCGGCAACTAACCGCAATGTCCGGGACGTCCTGGAGAGTGGCGAACTCAGACAGGACCTCTATTATAGATTGAATGTCGTTAACCTGCACCTGCCTCCACTTTCTGAGAGAAAGGGTGATATCCCTATTTTGTGTTATCACTTTCTCAAGAAATATACCGCACTAATGGGCAAAGAGGTCTCGGAAATATCCGGGGATGTGATAAACCTGCTTTCCGGATACAGCTTCCCGGGTAATGTGAGAGAACTGGAAAATATAATAGAGAGAGGTGTCGCCCTCTGTAGGGGCGGTAGCCTTGAGGTAGTACATCTGCCCGAGGACTTTAGGGGGTTAAACATAAAGACCTACCGGAAAAGTGACGGCAATATACCCTCCCTTGAAGATCAGGAGAAGTTATACATACTCTGGGTATTGAATGAGGCGGGGGGAAACAAATCTGAAGCAGCCCGCATTCTTGGTATCGACAGGGTCTCCCTCTGGAGGAAACTGAAAAAGTATGGCCTTGAGGACAAATGATATGTTGCATTAAGCAACAGTAAGTGTGTTTCTTTTATAGCCTCCCTCGATTTATCCTGTAAAATCAATATATTAATTCCTGGCATCGTTTTTGCTTCTATAGTAAGCAGCAGGTTAAGGAAGAGTTCTTTAACACTCAAACACAGATAAGGAGGCAAAAATGGTGAAAAGACTGATCAAGGATTTTGAAGATTCAATGGCGGCTGCTGCCTTCGCAGAGGCCGGTGATTTTCGGACCGCAGAGAATATAATGAATGAGATGACTCAGACCAAGAAAGAGATGAAGGCTGTCAGTGTGAAGGATGAACGCGTTGAGACACTCATAAAAAGGCATGACAGGACTGAGGAGGCAATCGTCTTTGCACAGGCTGGTGAACACGAATATGCACGGGAATTGGTCAGGAAGAACTACGAAGAACGCAAGAAGATTCTTGTAGTCGGCGGGGAAGACGGGTTCTCGGAAAAAATCATCCATTATGCCATAAGTCTGGCTGAGAGGATGGATCACGATATCGTGGCGCTGAATGTTGTGCCTATGGGGAAAAGGCTCTTTTCGTTTCTCCAGGATAAGGTCAAGGAGGAAGTCCACAAGAGGGCTGAAGAGGCAGTAGAGCAGTTCAGGCTGAAGGCGTTGGAGAAGGATTTACAGTTCAATCATTCCGTGAAGTTTGGCGATTTTGACAGGGCTGTCAAGGATGCCCACAAGGAGAACAAGAGGGTTTCCTTTGTTCTTGCCGAACCCGAGCAGCTTGCAGAAAATAGTAACCCCAAAAGGGCAAGCATTCCTGTCTTCTGCTTGGCTCCGGATGCGTAAGAGAGACATAAGGGACTTACAGATCTGTAAGTCCCTTCCTCTTTTTTGTTTCATTTAAAAGAACACGGATACGAGTCCATCATTCTTAGTATATCCCGGCTTTGACATGTAGTTGCGCAGTATTTTTCACCAGACGCGCATGAGTCTCCGGTCATACCTTGCCGATAATATAAACCTGACAGGCCACGCACGTAGAAGGATTAGCATCTGCTTAGTCTAAACGCCTGCCCTGTCAGGAATTGATAGGTCGGGTGGTTCGCTGTTATAATGCAGATGTACCCGCTTTGCGGGAGTTCGCATATTTTGGCTCCTTCGTGTTTTAGTTAAAGAGAGACTTAAAATTCAACTTAACATTAAGCACCACAACGCACAATGTCATTCCCCGAAAGCGTTCGGGGAATCTGTCTTTGAGAAGGATTCCCGGGGTCCGAATGCATTCGGGATTGCGGGAATGACAAATGACTGTCAAGCTCTGCGACCAAAGGTCGGGGCTTCCAGGTAAGGAATATGTTTCATGCTTAGACAAGCATGCAAATGTAAGGATAATGAACTATTCAACTTACATTCGCTCGCTAACTGCGAGCTGAGCATTTTATTTATATAGCCGGCTTTCATCCCCGATCAAAGATCGGGGCATTCAGCCGGCATCCTCGTAAAAAGGAGGTTTGTGAATGCTGACACCAGAGATGATTACTGTTATGGCTGTTCTTGTAGCAGCGGTATTTCTCTTTATTGTCGAATGGGTGAGGGTGGATGTTGTGGCTATAATCGTCATGGTGACCCTGCCTCTCTTAGGCCTTGTCAGTGGAGAGGAGGCCTTTATGGGCCTAAGCAGTAACGCCGTTGTTTCGATCATTGCCGTTATCATTATCGGTTCAGGGCTTGACAGGACGGGGATAATGAATAAGGTGGCAAAACCGATAACCCGTCTTGCCGGAAACAGTGAATCCCGCCTTATCACGCTCGTCTCAGCCACGGTCGCCGTTATCTCTTCCTTCATGCAGAATATTGGGGCCGTGGCACTTTTTTTGCCGGCCACTCAGAGGGTCTGTAACCGGGTCAATATCTCCCCGTCAAGGGTGCTTATACCCATGGGGCTTCTTGGAATAATCGGCGGATGTCTTACGCTGGTCGGGTCAAGTCCTCTGATTCTTCTTAATGACCTCCTGCTACCGATGGGTCTGAAGCCCTTCGGCATGTTTTATGTTACCCCTATCGGAATCGCCCTCGTGGTCGCGGCCCTGGCCTATTTTGTTTTATTCGGGCGGTTTATACTTCCAAAGAGGGGTGGGGCAGGGGGGAGGCAGCTGGTCGACTTCGGTAAGATCTACTATACGGCGGATGCCCTCCATGAACTCAAAGTACCGTCAGATTTCAAGTCCGGCGCAACACTGGAGGAGATGAACATAAGGGCGCAGTACCTTGTGACTGTTGTTGCCGTGGCAAAACACAAAGAGGAGAGGAAGTACTTTGCGCCGTCAAGAAAAATTAGCCTTTCTCCCAACGACGATATTGCGGTCCTCGGACCAAAAGAAAACATAATGAGGTTTGCAGAAGACTTCGGGATGAAGGTAAAGGAAGGGCTTGAGGTCTTTGAGGAGGAGTTGTCTCCCGGTAGTGCCGGAATGGTGGAGGCGATTGTTCCACCGCGCTCGGAGATCGAGGGTAAATCTCTTAGGGAGATGCACTTCAGGGAAAAGTATCAGGTCAACCCTATCGCAATAAGACGAAGAGACAAGATATTTTATGGCGGTCTTTCCGACATTGTTCTGCAATCCGGGGACATACTGCTGCTTCAGGGTCTGCTGGAAAAGTTTTCAATCCTTAAGGACTCCGGTGTCCTTACATTCATTACGCCCTTTGAGGTGGAGGTGATGAAGACCCACAAGGCAAAGGCGGCCCTTATATGTTTTGCCGTAGCAATCGTGCTTGTTCTGTCTGGTAAGTTTAAACTCTCGGTGGCATTAATGACAGGAGCCCTGGGTATGATCCTTACAGGGGTGCTTACAATCGATGAGGCATACCATGCGGTGGACTGGAGGACCGTATTTCTGCTTGCCGGGCTGATACCGCTTGGTGTTGCAGTTGAAAAGACCGGAACCGCAGCATTTATAGCACAGCAGGTGCTCGGGTTTATAGGTGATGTATCTCCAATTGTGCTTCTGACAGTGATAGGGATACTGACATCCATCTTTACCCTTGTGGTCTCCAATGTCGGGGCCACCGTGCTTCTTGTGCCGCTTGCCATCAATATGGCGTTAGGTGCGGGGGCAGACCCGAGGATGGCTGCAATGACAGTGGCAGTTGCCGCCTCGAACACCTTTGTGCTGCCCACCCATCAGGTTAATGCTTATATCATGGGACCGGGAGGGTACAGGACGGTCGACTACATCAAGGCAGGCTCTGTAATGACCGTGTTATATCTTGTTGTTATGATAGGGTCGATGTACCTTTTTTACGGGATAACAGGTTAAGCAGTACCGTAATCAATCATAAAAAAAAGCGGTTTTAATTTAAAACCGCCTCTTTTTTTATACAGAATAATATCAGGAATATCAGGTTAAAACCAATACGGAACAGTGAGCAAGGGCAATGACCCTCTCGGCAACACTTCCCAAGAGGAGTTTCCTTAACCCGGTTCTCCCATGGCGGCCGATAACGATAAGGTCGGCATTTTTCACCTGTGCGGTAGTAACAATCGATTCATAAGGCGTACCTGTAATTGCAAAGGTCTCAGCTTCCACCCCTTCTTTGTCAGCGAAATCCCTTATATGCCTCACGTTGTCTTTCGCCCTTTGGAGTTCTGATTCCCTGTGTTCAACAGATATGGCAACGATACTGCTTCCACACCTTTTTGCGATACTTATTGCTTCTCTCACTGCCTTTTCGCTGTATTCAGAGCCGTCGGTGGCCACAAGGATTCTTTCGCACTTCAGTTCACCGGCCCTCGGAACCACAAAGACCTTGCAGGGCGCATGACCGATTACCAGTGCGGTTACACTCCCCATCATGAGCTTCATCAAGCCCCTTCTGCCCCTTCTGCCCATTATGATAATATCGGCATTCAGTCTTTCTGCTTCCTCAACGATGTATTTATGGGGCGATTCACCACTGTGAGAAATGATTTCACAGGTTATCCCTTTACCTTCGGCACGTTCTTTTATTCTTTTAAGGGTTTCAAATGTCTGTTTTTCTATTTTTTCAACGACATCCGGTGCATAGATTGCAAGTTCGGGATTCGTTTCAACGACGGATATTACAAACAGTCTGCTGGTGCATTTGTTGGCGAATCTGATTGCCTCCCTTACGGCTCCTTCACTGTAATCAGAGCCGTCTGTAGCAAGCAGTATCGTCTCAAGTTTTGCTATAGGACAAACCTCTCCTTTCAGCATATCAATGACCTCCTGTAATAATTCCGCTTGCCGCAAGAAGCAATACAATGATCTGTATTATTATTATAACAGTATAAGGTGTGTCTTTCTTCTTCAGAAAGGCCGGCAAAACCGCTATGAAACAGACAAGTGTTGCGGCGGCAAGCAGGATTATCCCAAGAAAGCTCACCATATCGCCATATCGAAGAAGGGGAACCCAGTCCCATTTTGTCGGCATACCGGTCTTCTCCACAAACTCATCAACCCTCAATCCCCATAACTGGGGTATCTCGTTGACAGGTACAAATGCCGGTAAGATCTCACTGACGTAAACGACAAAGCCGATTACCAGGAGTGCAAGCCCTCCGAGACCAACCTTCTGGAGGACGGACGCATATTTTAACTGTTCTTCAGATGGTTTTGTTCCGATCCTCATATTATCACCCCCGTATTCCTCATATCCCTAATCCTTTTAATAATGCCCTGAACCCGGCAAGAAAGAGAATGCTTACAACTATCCATTTCACTGCCTTGGGCTTGGCCTTAGCCAGTATCTTAACACCGATCCTCGTTCCAAGCATCATCCCGGCAACGGATGGAACAGCAATCAGTGGAAGCACTGCTCCTTTGTTCACATAAACCCAGGCCGCTGCCGTATCGGTAATGGAAAGCAGAAATACGCTCGTTGCCACGGAAATTTTGAGCGGGGCACCGAGCAGCAGGTTGAGTACAGGAACATTAGCCCACCCTGCACCGAGGCCGAACATACCGGCCATAAATCCAATCAGGATAAAGAGAGCAAGCCCTAAAGGTGTCCTGTGGATCTGCCAGTTTATCTCCTTCCCCTGCGATTCCTCATAGTAGATGCCGGCTATCCTCAGTGCCGAAGAGAGTGCATCCGGTTTTTCCACCTCCGGAAAGTCTGACCGCTTGGCAGTCGCCATTATGATTACTATGCCGATTATTGTTGCACCAAGGGCTATCTGTACCACGTTGGTGGGCAAGGCCAGACCTACCATGGCGCCAAATATGGAACAGGTGGAGGCGATCAGGGCCATCGGGAGGGCCAATCGCAGGTTTGCAAGCCCCCTCCTTAGAAGCCCGGGGCCGGCGGAGAGTGCACCGGACAGCGCAACAAGCAACCCTGCACCCCTGACAAAATCAAGGTTAAAGGGGAAAAAGCTGCTGACAATCGGAACAAAAAGCACCCCCCCTCCAACTCCTGCCACCACGGCGAGAATGCCCAGGAAGAAGGTGAAGAAAAAGAGTATGATCGGCCACATCCACCAGGCAAGTGAAGAGCCCTTTGTAGCAGCCTCTGCAGCCTCCCCACAGAAACCGGTAGAGCTTGAGAGGAATGTTCCGGCGATTACAAAAATTACCGCTAATAGAACCCGCCAATTCCGTGACATTATATCAGCCTCCTTTAAAACCGACCAGAAATGTTTAAATATGCAACAGCATCATTGCATAAAACAACTGATGGGTATAATACCCCTCTGTGGCATGTGATGTCAATAAAGTGGCAATTTTTTATTTTAATAGGACATTAAAATGAAGTTATAGGTGTTTCTACAGATTCAGCCCACATTCCCCCTGTGGCTATATCTTAAGAACATAGTACCTCAGCCAGACATAAATCGTAGCTATAAGCACCGTTAGTATCATGACAGGCATTCCATACGCCATAAATTTCAAAAAGGATATCTTCTTCCCTGCCCTCTCGGCCATGCCAACCACGATTACATTTGCAGATGCCCCGATGGCCGTTCCATTACCACCAAGACATGCGCCAAGAGAGAGAGACCACCAGAGGGGCATGAGTTCCGGATTATGGAGGAGGTCTGTACCCTGCAGGTGCGGCCAGATTACTTTAGCCATGTCGATGAGTAATGGATTCATTGTCGCAACATAGGGAATATTATCTACAAAAGCCGAGGCAAAGGCGGAAAACCACATAATGAGCATGTTCGTTGCAAACATGTTATCGTGGGTAATGGCAAGGACCTTCAGGGACATCCACTTTATCAATCCGACCTTCACAACCCCACCTATGATAATAAAGAGTCCCATAAAGAAGAATATTGTCGGCCATTCCACCTCGGCAAGGACATGGTGCGGCTCTTTAGTGCCTGAAAGCAGCAGCAGCAGTCCCGCTCCAAACAGGGCCACAGTTGCCGGTTGATAGTTGAACTTTCCATGAAAGACAAACCCAATAAGTACCATCCCGAGTACAAAGAGAGACTTTTTCAGCATCAGGGGATCCTTTATAGCCTCCCTTTCATTCATCTCCATAACCCTCTGTTTCAATTCCGGCCTGACCTGGAGTTTCTTACCAAATATCAGTTTCAGAACAAACAGAAAGGCAACCATTATAATAATAATTGCCGGTGTCAGGTTGTAAATAAAGTCCATAAAGTCAAGCTTTGCCTTGGAGGCGATCATGATGTTTGGCGGGTCACCAATAAGTGTCGCAGTACCGCCGATGTTTGAGGCAAGTGCCTCGGCGATAAGAAAGGGTATGGCGTCAACCTCAAGGGCATTGGCAATCAGGAGTGTAACAGGGGCAAGAAGGAGAACAGTAGTAACATTATCAAGGAAGGCACTGAGCACAGCCGTGACAACAGCAAAAATAACCATGATCCTGAAGGGCTCTCCCCGTCCCAATTTGGCGCTCTTAATCGCTATGTATTCAAAGAATCCTGTGGGACGCATGAGATTTATTATGATCATCATCGAGATCAAAAGGAATATCACATTCCAGTCAATGCCGAATTCTTCAACATGAAATGCCTCACGCTGCTGGAGTATCTTCAGCACAAGCATCAGGGATGCCCCAACGATGGCAACAACTGTTTTGTGTATCTTCTCGGATACTATTAATGCATAGGCAATTATAAATATAGCCGTGGCTGTCCAGAAGGTTGTATTAATCACAAAGGGCTGGGATGCGGTAACTGCCTCGTGCGTCATTCCTTATCCTCCATTATTTCTCTTGCCTTCACTATTAAAATTGAAGGATTGTCCTGAAGACAGAAGGAAGTAAAGCCTTGATGCATGTTAATGATTATTGCCTTTTCAGTACATCAGATCTTCAGCACGTAATATCTCAACCATACATAAATCATCGAAATAAAGACGGTCAATATCATTATTGGAATACCATAGGCAAGAAATTTAATAAAGGATATTTTCTTCCCTGCCCTCTCCGACATTCCTACGATAATCACGTTTGCCGATGCGCCGATTGCTGTCCCGTTTCCACCAAGGCATGCACCGAGGGCAAGGGACCACCAGATGGGCATTAAATCAGGGTTATGCAGGAGCTTCAAGCCTTGAAGCTGTGGCCATAGCTGGTGCGCCATATCAATAATCAGAGGGTTCATTGTAGCCACATAGGGGATGTTGTCCACAAATGCCGAGGCAAAGGCGGAAAACCACATCAAAAGCATACTGGTTGCCAACATATTCCCGTGCGTTATGGCGAGCACTTCCAGCGACATCCATTTAATCAAGCCAACCTTTACCACGCCTCCAATGATAATAAACAGTCCCATGAAGAAGAAGATCGTCGGCCATTCAACCTCTGCAAGGTAGCGGTGAGGATCATGGGTGCCTGACAGCAGAAGGAGCAATGCCGCTCCGAAAAGGGCAACCGTGGCAGGTTCGTAGTTGAACATGCCATGGAAGACAAAACCCAGTACAACAATAAGAAGTACAAAGAGAGACTTCTTCAGCATAACGGGGTCTTTTATGGCCTCCCGTTCATTCATTTCGAGCACCCTCTGTTTCAGCTCAGGCTTTACGTGGAGTTTTCTGCCGAATATCAGCTTCAATACAAGGAGAAACACTACCATAATGACAATAATTACCGGGGTAAGGTTGTAAATAAAGTCCATAAAGTCGAGCTTTGCCTTAGATGCTATCATGATATTGGGAGGGTCGCCGATAAGAGTTGCCGTTCCGCCTATGTTGGATGCCATTGCTTCGGCTATAAGAAACGGTATGGGATCGACCTCGAGGGCATCGGCAATAAGCAGTGTGACCGGGGCAAGGAGGAGGACTGTAGTAACATTATCAAGAATGGCACTGAGCACAGCCGTGACAACAGCAAAAATAACCATGATCCTGAAGGGCTCTCCCCGCCCCAATTTGGCACTCTTAATCGCTATGTATTCAAAGAACCCGGTAGGCCGCATGAGATTTATTATGATCATCATCGAGATCAAAAGGAATATCACATTCCAGTCAATTCCAAACTCTTCAAGATGAAACGCCTCACGCTGCTGGAGTATCTTCAGAACTATCATGAGTGATGCACCTACGAGGGCCACGATGGTCTTGTGTATCTTCTCTGATACGATGATTATGTATGAAAGCAGAAAGATGATGGTGGCGGTCCAGAATGTGGAATTCATTACAAACTGTTGTGTTGTTTCAACAACCTCTTGAGCCATGTCAGTTCTCCTTATCGAGCAATGCTTTTACAATTGCATAGTACAGGTCACGCACATAAATTATACCGACTATCTTCTGTTCATTATTAACAACGGGGATCCTCTGGAGATTCTTACTTACCATCAGGTTTGCACACTCCATAAGGGGAGCATCATCAGGCACTGATATCACTTCCCTTGTCATAATCTCTGAAACCTTTTTGTCGGCAACCTTCTTTGCCATCTCCTCAAGCATACCGTCCCAGGTAAAATCACCAAGTTCCATCAATGACATATAGGATGGTATGATCGCCTTGAGGATATCCTTAATTGAGACAATCCCCACAAGGTTCTTTTCTTTATCAAGTACCAACAACCCTTTTACCCCTACCTTATTTTCTCCCCTGCTTGTTACCCTCATCCTGTTAACCGTTTCTTTAAGGGTGTTATCCGGGGATAAATAGCTTGTAATTGGCTCCATTATGTCTTTTGCCTTCACAAGAACCTCCATCGGGATTCGTATTTGGATGCGTTAATGCACCAGGGAGTATGATAATAGCAGCCCCCGGGATTAGTCAAGGAAAGGAGATTTTTTATTTTAATAGAAAATTAACCTTTACTTATAAAGAGGTTTTATCTGAGGAGGACATAAATAGCCCCCAGCCCTCCGTCGCAGGCCCTTGCCGTTACATAGGCAATTACATGTTTTCTGAATTCCTTCATGAGCCACCGGGTTACCGCGCTTTTCAGAACCGGTCCTTCCCTGGAACGCAACCCCCTCCCGTGGATGATCTTTACGCAGTTTTTTCTGTTTGTCATCGATTCCTTAAGAAACAGCCCCAGTGCATCATTTGCCTCATCAACCCCGTAACCATGGAGGTCGATAAAATCCTGGACGGAAAACCTCCCCTCATGGAGCAGTCTTGGCAGTTCCTTCCGATATGAAGGGTTTACCCACTCAACATACTCCGTTGTGTCCTGCAGCGGGATGGCTCTCTTTCCGGAGATGATTTCGTTCAGTATGTTTTCCGCCTCTCTTTCGGGGTCGTGCCGGTCTTTTATGGCATGATGCTGTGGTGGACGGCATGGTAATTCCCTATAGGCCTTTATCTCCCGTACCCCCGACATAGCCTCACGGAACAACTCGCTATCATCAGCAATCCCCTTCGTATCCTTACAGGGAACATGCTCCTTGACAGAGGCCGTATGCTCATCCTTGAGGAGCCCCTTTAATCCATCAAACGGCCTGTGACTGAATGTGGACATTTTATCCTCCACATCTTTGATTACAATGCACCTTGCCGAAAGACCCGACCTTAGGTCGGGGATGAAGGCAAGGAATGTAATTAATCAAATTTTCCTTACATTGGCAAGCTCAGACCTTTGGTCGGAGAGCTTGACTCATTACACCATACAGTACGTGGTCTGCACGGGCTGTTGCCCAGATAGAAAGATGACGTTACCGGTATTATGAATCCTGGGGCCCGAAAACTCCCGGGGTATTGTTTCGTAATCTCGTAACTCATTGTTTCTATTAGATTCTGAATCAAGTCCAGAATGACAGTAAGGGTATTTTCCTATTTGGGCAACAGCCCGTTAACATATCAGTGTCCGGGCTCTATTACGACGGCTGTGCCATAACACAGCACCTCCGTTGCGGACCCTTTACTGACAACCTCGGAGGCATCATATCTTAATCCGACTACCGCGTTTGCTCCAATGTCTCGTGCATGCTCTATCAGTAAATCATATGCCTGTCGTCGTGCCTGCTCACACATATCCGTGTATGCGCCGATCCGGCCGCCGATGATGTTCTTCAGGCCTCCCAGTATCCCCTGGGCTATGGTTGGGGCACGCACGATGATACCTCTCACTATTCCTTTGTATTCCTTGATTGTATACCCCTCGATTGTAAAAGTTGTTGTCACCGGCATGTTCATGGGCAGTTCCTCCTTCTTAATCGGTCTGACGCTGCGGGTAAACGGCAGGTAAGGAGCCGCAGCACAATACCCGCCCTACTTCACCCATTGATACTCATTAGATCTGTGTATAAAGTCAGTCTCTCTATCTGTCATTCCGGCAGTCCTTAAGCCGGAATCCGGTCTTTTCAATAAGTTCCGGATATCCCGAAAGCGTTCGGGACATGACAAAAACAAAAAACGGCAGTTTATACACAGACACTCACTAAGGACCCCTTATAGATACCATCACACCTGAGGTATCTATGGTATTAACAGAAAAACCGACTAAAGGAGGCCCTGTATGAGATTTTACACCAAGCAGCACAATTTTTACGAGAATCCATATTGAATCGGAAAATAAATGCCTGCTTCCATATATAGTTTGTTCCATGCCCGGCATGCACTTTTATAAGAACAGAGGGTATGACTGAAGAATCGACCTGCATGCAGAGACGATGTATCCCTGCATTAGTAGTCAGCAGCCCGGGAACAAATGACATTCTTTCTGTAATAAGAAAATATTTCTATTAATATTTTCCGTTCAGGATCATGTTGTCTCTTGACAATCGGAGGCCTTATAAGGGTTCGGTATTTGCTCTATATCATGTTTTGTATTGGGCGTTCAAAAAGAACAAAGGTAATATACGACATCTGAGATTTTCTTGGTATGTAGATGTTAATATTTTAGTAATACAAATACATTTTAAAGGGAGTTATATGCAAAAAATACAGGACCTTATAGAAGAGATAAAAAATCTCGAGAAAAGATTAACGTTGGAGATTCAGAAAAAGGAAGAGGAGTTCTCTTATGAAATTCACGGGAAAAAGGTCACTTTTGAAGAAGAGGTCAAACGGTACCATAAAACCCTTGCTACCAAGATTTACACTTATATATTCAATGCTGCATGGCTGAATATACTTACGGTTCCGGTGATATGGTTCGCTATTGTCCCGGCGGTTTTCCTGGATATATTTGTCACAATTTATCAGTTCATATGTTTTCCGGTGTATAAAATCCCCAAAGTGCAACGAAACGACTATATAGTGATTGATCGCTATGAGCTTAAGTATCTGAACGCGATAGAAAAGCTAAATTGCGTATATTGTGGATACTTCAACGGCTTGTTCTCATATGTTCAGGAAATAGCGGCCAGAACTGAACAACATTGGTGTCCGATCAAGCATGCCAGGAGAATAGGCAGTATCCATAGTCGCTATAGAAAATTCCTGGAGTATGGAGACGGGGATGGATACAGGAATAGGGTTGAAGAGATCAGAAGAGATTTTGAAGATTTAAAACAAAGCCAATGAACAGGCTATATGGTATCTGTGTATAAAATACGGTTATTTGTCATTCCCGCAAGCGAAGCACGTCGCGAATCCTTCTTAAAGAACGATTCCACAGTCCTTAAGCCGGAATCCGGTCTTTTCAATAAATCCTGGATGTCCCGAACGCTTTCGGGGTATAACAAAAATAAAAAATGGCACTTTATACACAGACTCTGTCTATAGTTTGAAATAGGTAAAATCTTATTTTGAGGATAAAGCCAAAAACATCTATGGAAATTAACAGCTCAAGGTTTTCTTGTTGAATGGTTGCCAAATTTTTTGGAAGTGTCTTATACGTTCAACGGTTTTGGATTCTCACTATATCTTCTGCATACCAAAATACAACCCAATTCCAATAAAAAAAGCAATGTAACCAAGAATAACGAACTTTATTGTAAACGACGCTACCTGATTGTTTGTATTTTCTTGTGATATATAGAATTTGTAGGCAATCAAATTGGCCAATGACCCCACAAGGCTTCCGAATCCGCCAACATTAGTGCCCCAAAGCAATCCTTCCCACTGAGTTGTGAATTTGGAAATTAGCAGGGCTGCCGGAACATTACTAATAATCTGGCTCGACAGGGCGGAAAATATAAAGATATGTCCGGCATTTTCAAGGCTTGATGCAAGTATGTGTTTCATGTTTTCTGCAAGACCCAGGAAACCAATAAAAGTAAATAATAGGGCGTAATCAATACGAAGGTTGTTCCGGTTGCGTCTTGTTATGTGTTTTTACCTATTTTCAGCACTAAATAACCGACAATTCCTGAGATGAATGACCCTACAAGTATTGCCAGTTTATCCGTATATTGAAAAATGCCGGCATCTTCAAATGCTAATGAGCCGATAAATAAACTCATGGTAAACCCAATGCCTGTTAATACTGATACACCATAGAATTGCATCCAATTACTGCCTTTTGGAAGTTCTGATAGTTTGAGCTTTATTGCGAGCCAACTGAAACCGAAAACTCCAAGTTGCTTACCAACAAATAATCCAAGAATGATACCTGTGGGTACCGGTCCAAACATTTGGCTAAAAGATATCTGCCTGACATCTACTCCCGCATTAACAAAGGCAAACAGAGGCAGAATGAAAAATGCTACCCAAAAATGAAGATCATGCTCTATCTGTTTTGCAGGTGAAACAGGTTTGTTGTTTTCATCTTTTGCGTTCAGTGGAATAGTAAATGCTAATGCCACACCTGCCAATGTTGCATGGATACCCGATTTAAGGACGCTAACCCATAATATTGTGCCAACAATGAAGTAAGCTGCTTTTTTCGAGATGCCAAGTATATTTAGAGTGATTAAGACTGCTAAAGAAATTACTGCAACAGCAACGGATAACGTGGATAGATTGGCCGTATAAAATACGGCAATAATTACAATTGCCGCTAAATCATCGATAATTGCTAATGCCATTAAAAATAGTTTAAGTGAAATTGCAACTCGATTACCTAACAGAGAGAGAATGCCTAATGCAAAAGCAATGTCCGTAGCGGTTGCTATTGCCCACCCTTTAACAGCGATTGGATTGTTTTGGTTGAATATTAAGTAGATTACCGCTGGAACAACCATTCCACCGACAGCAGCGATTCCAGGTAATGCAATTTGTCTTAAAGATGATAAATGACCTTCCAGTATTTCCCTCTTCACTTCCAGGCCGATCAACAAAAAGAAAATAGCCATCAGACCATCATTTACCCAATGATAAAGTGATTTATCCAGATGTAATGTACCAACACGGATTTCTACAGGGATATGCAAAAATGACTCATACCATGCCGACATCGCTGTATTGCTTAATACCAGGGCCAAAACAGTCGCAAATATCAACAATATCCCACTTGCCGATTCTTTCTTAATGAATTCCTCGATTATTTTCATTTAAAAACCCGATCTCCACTACGCATAACGTCGCAAATCACCGGCAGAAAAAAGCATAGCGAGGAACAGGCGACGCTTTTTCCCGTCCGAGTGCAGTTGCCTTGTCAGGCGATATTTTAGTCATACCTTATTTCTCGCAGACTTGCTTTCCAATACGGGTAAACCTGATCTTTCAAATGCCATTCAACTTCCCCTTCCTCAGGAATGAGATAGTCATTAACGTTGATATACCTTGAAAACCTTCCTTTCCATGGTGTTGGTTCATATTTTCCGGATACCTCTCTATATCTTGATGGAGTATATATAGAAACAACCTCTCCTTTTTCATTAAACTCAAACTCCAACGACGTGGTAATATCAGAATCAGTTATCAAGGCTTTTGCCTTATGGTCCTCTAATGCTGTCCACGTAACTCCTTGACTTGGCAACAATGCCGTTGGAAACCATACCGCCTCGGCTAAATACCTTTGTAATGCACCCTCATCCAACTCTCTCCGGTTTTGTGCGTCAATCAATGTGAATAGAGACAAAAGCTTACCCTTCATTCCTCCTTTTCCTTTGATATAAGAATCACAGATACTGATAGAGATACCGGGGATCATCGAGATTGTCGAGTTCCATACAAAGGCCCGGGGACTTGTTGAAAAATATTGCTCCGCTTCCATTTTCGACCATCCTTTCATTTCAGGTTTGGCTCTGAACCCGCCAACTTGAGATATGAAGGCACGGTTAATAATCGGCGCCCCATCTTTGAGCACCAGATGAAAATATCTTTTTACCGGTTCCGGCAGTTCATTAACTTCCTCAAGATTTACGTAATTTACTTCCTGCGATGCAGCTGCTTTAACTTTTTGAGATTGAGCAGATGTATATTGAGACCACCTTGATTGTCCCCGCCATAACAAAACAGCTAAGACAACTATGATGAGTAGAATTACTGCTAATATTTGCATCATATCTTCCTGTGCCTAACCGTTGTAAATCAGCCAACGACGAAGGAGGCCGGCTGAATGCACCGATCTTTGATCGGGGATAAAAGCCGGCTATATAAATAAATCAATATTCCTTACTCGGAAGCCCCGACCTTTGCTCGGGGAGCTTCACTAAATTGATGAGGCATAACAATTGTTATGCGATTTCCCCCGGTTCTTTCGGTATCCCGATGTATCTTGGAGTATTCGATTTATATCGACGGTACTCTTCTCCATACAGATTATCGAGGTAAGGCTCTGCCAAACGGATAGTATACAGATGAAGAACGACCATGAACACTATCGTAAGAGCCAGGGCGAATCCCGACCGACCGGCAATTGATATTCCCAAAAGCATCAGAAACCAGCCGATAAACTGCGGGTTTCTGCTCCATCGGTATATCCCGGTGGTTATGAGCTTTGAAACATCTTGGCCTGTGGATCTACGCAGGGAACGAAACTCAATCATCCCCATCGCTAACATAACAACCCCAACTATAAAGATAATCAAACCGCCGGTTAAGGCAAGGGTTCTGTTAACCGGTATCAGCCAGATAGCAAACAATGATGCCAAAACCACTGGAATATGATGAAACGTCCACATAGCATACCAGGAATACAGAAGTCTGTTCGAAAAGATTCCTTTTTTATTGTAGGTTTTTTTAATCTCGGGAAAGACATATATTCCCAATACTATCCATATGCCTATGGAAACACCCAAGCCCATGTACAACCACATCATCATCGTCCTTCTCTTGTTTAATCTTTGTGTCGCATAACGCCCTACTCAAAGCCATTGAGGATCAATCTTTTCGTGTCTATCTCCTTTTGTTTTTTTGCCTGATGCGGAGCTTCCAGCGGCGTAGCGAAGTCCCCTGATTGCTATGTGCTTTCTTCATAGCTTGCTACTTCAATTAAATTTCCGTCCGGGTCTCTGATATAGAATGAAATAATTTTGCCATTTGCCTCTGTTCTTATTACAGGACCCTCGATGATCTTTACACCGCAACTTTTTACATGATTTATAGCTTCATCCAAATTTCTATCAGTAATGAAACACAGATCTCCTGAGCCGGGCGTTGGCTGACTTGCTTTTGGCTCTAATTCGTTACCGAATTCATGAAGATTTATTTTTTGTGTGCCAAATTTGAGGGCGATTCTTCCTCTACCGAAGCTTTCCGAAACCATGCCCAGGACGGATTCATAAAACTTTATTGTTTTATTGATATCCCTTACTGTTAACACGATATGGTCGATATTGACAATGTTCATTTTTCTGTTGCACATAACACCCGAAATCAGAGGCGAGGTCGTGTCGCATCCGCTGTAATGAGTCGTCGGGTGGTTATAGCTCTACAAACTCTTTCGGTGCAAAATTGGTCTCCATTGACCAGACTGTTGCCACGCACTTCCTCATCCGGTAAACAGCTAAAGGTTCATACCCCACCTGCTCTACCCATCGTTGCAGGAATTCACGTTTTTGTACTATCTCCTTCTTTAACTCAAGGTCTTCTATAAGCTCGACAGTGCCACTGACCCTTACCTGAATAAGATCTTCAAAATTACCATTGTTAAAGCACATCTCTACGTGTGGATTTTCAGTTAATTGTCTGTGGAGGTCTTTCATCTTTCCGGTATGGAATATCATCCCATCTTCATCTGCTTTGTACAGGAGCATACCACGGACATGTGGCTTATTCCCCTCTACAGTTGCCAGGTGAAATACCGGATTGGCATTAAGTAAGCCTAATATTTCATTTTTGTTCATGTTAATCTCCTCTCAGGATTTTTTTGTCTTTGACTTCAGGATGCCTTATAAGGATTATTCGTCTTATTGTTTCCTCTTATAAATAATTGGTTCATGTGAGCTTATGGAGTCAGACTCGAATACGGTCTTTGGGCCTTCCATAACAAATAACCTGTACGAGGCATCACCTGAGACCTTCTGGATTTTAACCTCCTTTATGTATTCTCCCCGAAAATTCCATCCCCAGGCATTGTCTTTTTCAAGTTCTTTTCTGAAATCCTTCCCTCCTTTGACATAAACACAATACCCTTTGACTCTGATTGTATTGCCGGAAGCAGTTATAACCACTGCTAATAATTTATTGTTGGATTGAGCTTGTGCATTGCCTGTACCAGGGGCAACTATCTGCCAAACAAGCGCAGCCCCGATTATCAACTGCAAAAGTACGAATACTTTTCTTTTCATTTAGCCACCTCCAATCGAAAGTTTTTTCTTCAATTTTTCTTTTTTATTCCTTTGTTTTGTCAGGCTAATAGCGTTTCTTCTATTATTTGCCTACTGTAAAATAAGCTCGAATCTTCTCAAGTTTTTTGCGGCCAATTCCTTTTACTTTGAGTAGGTCACCTACGGCTTTATAGGGGCGTCCGGCAATAATTCTTGCCGCAAAAACAGGGCCGATTCCTTTGACGGACTGAAGCTCTTTTTCAGTTGCAGTGTTTAAGTCAAGCAACCCTTTCGGGGAGTTAGCTTTCTTAACTTGATTTTGTATTTCCTGCAATTCCCCCTCTTCGCTGCGTTCTTTGGCACGAAGTTCAGCGATTCGATCAGGATCACTCTCTGACCAAATGCCGGTGCGTTTCAACATTGCCGAAATCTCTATATCTCTAAGCCTTTTAATCATTTCATCGCGAAGTATACCGTCAGGCGTTTTTCTGCCTGTACCACGTGTGCGGGCTAACCCTTCTTTAACAAGTAGAGCTGCCAAATCATTTCCATCCGATGTAGTGATAAATGCATATATCCGCCCTCCGGATGACCTTCCCATCGCATTTGCAAAGGCTGTGTGAACAGTAAAAGGCCTGGCAAGTCTGCCTTCAACAAAAGTTTTTGCTTTGTTACCGAAATGAATGACACGCGCCGGGTTGGACAATCCGAAATAGCGTGTTTGTTCTCTTACCCGTCGTGCATCGCTTTTAGAACTCGTTGACGTTTCAGGACAGTCGACAAAGTAGAGTCTCACACGGTGGGTTTTCCCGTCTGCCTCCACAAGGAAGCTATCTCCATCATTTGCCGGATCATTTATCAATCTTGCGTTAGAGAACTTCTGCAACCCGGCAGCATGTGACAGGGCAATTCCTGCAAACATCAATATCGATGTAAGGAATAGAGATTTGATGAGTAATTTCATCAGGCTATTCATAGCAGCTCAATATTAATGTAATCATTTGCATCACTGCTGTCCAGGATATTCTAAAACCGAGTATCCCCCCCCTTGTAAAACAAGGTCTTTGGACAGGTAATTTCCCATTTTTAAAATCAGGTTACCCTTCCTGTTCGTTTTCTCACCCATTATGCTGTCCAATTAATACAGCCTCAATGAAAGCTGTTCTGCCTGAGGTAGAATTTATGTCGCTTCAAATGGTTTATCAAGCCATGTCCAAAAGTCCCTGTAAGTAAAAAGGTTCAACCTTCTTCCGCGTCATCAAGGTAGCAAAGTTTACGAATTACAGCATCTTGGTTTGGCGTATTGAAGTATCGGGGATACGGAATCTCCTCACGATTTAAATATTCGAAGGATGATGATGTAAAAATTGGCGTATTTACGCCTCCGGTTGTGGCATCGTGATATGTGCCGCCTTGGACACACTGTGTTTCTTGATGCATGGTTTGCTGTTTATTTTTCATGTTGAATCGAATTCAGCGGTGTGTGGTAGCACGACCACTGGAATTTCTTGTTATGACAACATCTTCAAATATCTATCTATTTCCATAAGAATTTGTGCCTTTTTATAAATCCCTGCTACAACTCTCTGTGCAGTACTACATTGTCTCGGACAATGTAGTCATAAATATCTCTTAACCATTTTTCAGCTTCTGGCGTCCATCTTATTTTTACCGTTAATTCTTTTACATTCGGCATACCATATAATTTTCCTATTTTCTTTCTATTTTAGCATAACATCGACCTCGGTGGCGGTTTATCCGCTGTCCGCTGGCTAACTCAATACGCTGATCTGTTGTAAATGGATATTCCCCGGGTGGATAAATAAGGAGTAGCTCTTCTTCGCTATCGAAAAGCTTACATATCCCTTCATAATTTTTTTCCGTCGCCTCCCTGACAGCCACATAATTCGGCATAACCAAGAAATGGGAAGGAACAAGGCTTAGTCTCAATCAAGGAAATGTGGGTGAACATTCATTACAATGCACCATGCCGAAGGCCCCGACCTGTGGTCGGGGTATGAAGGCAAGGAATGTAATTAATCAAATTTTCCTTGCATTGGCAAGCTCCGACCTTTGGTCGGAGAGCTTGACCCCCCGATACGTCGGGACCCGGTAGTCTTTGTGAATCCCGATGAATCGGGACCCCGTGCTGTGGGGAGCGGGGAAGAGAAGCCCCTGCTTACCCGATTAGATGTTTATGCAAATATCAATCTTTTTCCTTTGGGTTCCGGGATAGGATCTCCAAACTCCTTTGCGGTGTCAATCCACAACTGTATAGCATCCTGAACATTTTTTATCGCTTCCTCGTAGGTTTTGCCGTGTGCCATACATCCAGGAAGTTCAGGCACCTCTGCCACAAAGGCATCGTCCTCCCTGCTCCAGTAGATTATGATTTCATATTTGTACATTACTTACCTCCAATGATAAGGCTTTGCCTTGTCCCCTTCTCGTTGAAGATTAATCTTTTCTACTATACCTTCCTTTCTGAATATGTGATGGCTGCCCCTAACTCTCATTTGAAACCCTAATCTCTTTAGCAAATTACACAAATCATCAAACTTAATATTGGCATCCGATGTGCCACTTAAAATCTGTAAGACCAGTTTTTCGTATCTGCCCATTTTCTATTTTATCAAATTTTATTGTTTTTAATTTCAACAATTATATCGGTCAATTGCCATTAGCAAGGTTGTGTGTCTTTATCAGATTTTACCCTTAACATCTTATTACCAGCTTTCTGAAATTCATACTCAACTGGTAAAATCTCCACTGAATAGTCCTTGCATTCATTCAACACTGAACCTAAATGTCGTGACTTTCTGGAACCAAGTTCAAGGAGTGGAAATATCCTTACCTCTTCAGCAACTCTGCAGAGCTCTCTTATTGAGTCAATATGAAAATCTTCTGAGAGTTGCTCACTGTATAGAAACAAAAGATGAGAACACAGGGCTATATCAAACTCTTTGTCCTGAAAAGGAAGAACAGGAAGACTTGCCTCTATGTACCTTCCTTCTTTTAATCCAATCGGATAATCAGATAAAAATTCTCCCATCGCTTTCATTCTTGCCCTACCCACTTCTTCCACTGAACCAATGTGATTCCATACAAATTCCTGCATATTCTTTTTTATCTGGTCGAGAACTTCCTCATATGTCTCATCGATTCTCTGTCTGATCTCACTGTTGGAAAATTTATAAATGGGATCTATGCTTATTACCTTACCGCCTCGTTTTGCCAATACACTATTAAAACTTGCAGGCCCATCTCCACAGCCAAGAATTCTCTTTTTGAGATCTTCTTCCGAGAGGGAGAACATCAATACATATTCCTCAAACGACCTTCCCCACAGAACTACTTTATCCAGCGTAAACGCCATTGTGCCTTTATTACATCTCATGAACTAAGAGGGGCGTGGCGGCTTTTTGCCGCGTCCCTCTTGAGCGACTTATGTACGCCCGGCATGGGCGTGAGCTAATGGGGTGAAAGTCTCCTGCCGGTAGACCACACGCTATATTGTGAAATATAACGGAAACGGTTAGTGAAAGGCAAGGGCAAAACCGTGAGGTTTTGTCTGGAGGAAGCCCCGCTCTGCGGGATAAACCTTCGAGCAATGCTATGAGTCCCGCCATGGCGGGGTTGTGTAGCGATCACGTTCCCGGCTCAAGACCGGGACAAGCCTTATCCGGGGCTGGATGAACTATTACGGGATATCGGAGTATTACAGTCCGATACCTGAGATAGACCACTGGCTGAGGCGAAGGGTGCGGATGTGCTACTGGAAGCAGTGGCGGCTGGCCCGAACAAAAGTACGGAACCTGCTTAAACTCCTGTTAAAGGACCATGGAGTGGAGGCAAATCTGGAGTATGATGACTATCTCAAGAGTTTAAAAAGTCTGAGGAAGGTCTGGTAAGACATTACTGATGGTTGTTGGCACTAAAATCTGGCCGGGCAAGCTCAAGAAAGACTTCGTATGGAGCAAAAGCTGTGGGTGAAAACCGATCAGGGTAGTTTTGTATCCTGACAACGGGAGCCTAATAAGTGTTATCTGAACTATTTATTGTGAAAAGCTATGCACAACTTTATAGAAACCTCCTCCAATTTTTTATCGAGTGTCCAGATCGGAACTTCTGTCATTAGAGCCGATGCAAGCAAATGCACATCGATGTAACCTAACCCCTTGCCCATAAGCCGATAATTCTCTATGAACTGCATAACTTCTCCATGTTCTGCCTCAATCGCCATAGGGAGCGCTTGAAAGAGAGAAAGTATCTCAGATCTATTCTTGAGATTCCCACAGGCGAGTTCGCCAACAATAAAAGGATGGCAAAGAACATCACCATCATTCAATAATCTTCCAAGCTCAGCATTTCCCTCCCGCAAGTGGGACACCCACACTGAAGTGTCAACAAGAACCATTTTATCTGTTTGCAGTTCTTCTGCGAGGTATCATTTTAAATTTCTTTTCAGTTCCCCCCAATTTGGCAAGTCTTTTACTGCTTTCCATGGAAATCAAGGCTTCCAACCCAAGCTTAACTAAGGATGTCTTTTCCTTAATACCGGTCAATCTTGATGCCTTGTCAAGTAATTCATCTTCTATGTTCAGTGTTGTTCTCATGTGGTTTAACCTCATCAATATGTAATTCCATATGTATTAGTATGTATCTTTTATGCATATTTGTCAAGCGGTGTTGAATTAATTTCTTCAGATAACGTTGAGTTAACCTGCATTTTGGAGCGACAGCGGAAAAATATCAGGTGCAACGATTTGATATGTGTTTCTTCCATTTTTTTTCAACGTTTGGGATATAGGAAGTTTTTCTCGAACGAAGTGAAGTGAGAGCGCAGCGTGGTAAGCGATAGCTCACCGCCATTGTTATGGTCTTATTTTTAACAAGCCTTGGAGAATGCCTTCCAAGGATTTTAGCAGTGCATTACACTCTTTTCGGGTTCCTATGGTAATACGCAAGAATTGACTAACTCTATCTTGATTGAAATGGCGAACTATTATGCCTTCTTCCCGTAATCCGTCATATATTTCTATTGCATCACAATAATTGTGACGAGCAAAAACAAAATTCGCTTTTGACGGGAGCACTTCGAAGCCAATATCTTGAAGGTTATTTGCAAGCGCCTCCCGGGTACGAATAATTTTCTTTCTTGTCTCATCGAAATAAGCGTGATCCTGGATAGCTGCCACAGCTCCAGTTATTGCCAATCTATCGAGAGGGTATGAATTAAAACTGTTCTTTACACGCTCCAGGGCATCAATAAGTATAGGATGACCGATGGCAAATCCTACCCTTAGCCCTGCTAATGAGCGGGATTTTGACAATGTCTGTATTACCAATAAATTGGGATAGCGTTCAATAAGTGGTACTGAAGTATCGCCTCCAAAATCAATATATGCTTCATCAATAACAACAACTGAATCCCTATTCTGTTTTAACAAATATTCAATGGATTCTAAAGATAGAAAAATACCTGTTGGCGCGTTTGGGTTTGGAAATATTATGCCACCGTTTGGACGCACATAGTCTTTAATATTGATTTCAAATGAATCCGTTAGTGGCACCTGCTCGTAATTTATTCGATACAACCCGCAATATACAGGATAAAAGCTGTATGTAATATCAGGAAATAACATAGGAGACTCATGACTTAGAAGTCCCTGAAATACATGAGCCAAGACTTCATCAGAGCCATTACCAACAAAAACTTGTTGCTTTTTTATCTGGTAATGTTGCGCTATTGCCGATTTTAGCTCCGTAGCATTTGGGTCTGGATAGAGACGTAACGTATCAGCGACTTCACTGCACAAAGAATCCAACACCTTTGGCGATGGCCCATAAGGATTTTCGTTAGTGTTTAGCTTAATTAAATCAGTACGTGCAGGCTGTTCACCGGGGGTGTACGGCTTCAAATCATTGACTATTGAACTCCAAAATCGACTCATGAAAAACTTCCAGATACGAATTATTTACGAGGATACCGGCTGAATGCCCCGATCTTTGATCGGGGATGAAAGCCAGCTATATAAAATAAATCAATATTCCTTACTCGGAAGCCCCGACCTTTGGTCGGGGAGCTTCACTATCTTACTACTTAGCCGGGTGGTTCTTTGCTAACGCCTTGTTATGCCTTCCTATAGTATTCCTTCGCCATTTGCGTAATTCGCTGGATGAATTCTGTCCTCTTGAAATTCATAAGCAAAACGCAACTTATTCCGGAACTATTTTTTCTTTGGTTTCTTGAAGAGATGTAACCGCAACCAGCATGTCAATAATCGGTTTGGCAGCTAAATTAGGAACAGCGGTACTCCCAAAGTGTTCATTTAGAATCTTTCTGATATGCTTTCAAATAGTCGTTTGCCATGAATCACCGCAACAATAAGAATTTCTGATTCTTGTATCTGGTAAATAACACGGTAACTGTAAACGAAAAGCTCCCTAATATTATCGTCTCCGACTTCTGGAACAACCCTCCCTCTCGAAGGAAGATTTTTTATGCTTCGTGATACATCAAGAATTTTTATTACAACTGCCCGCGCATAGAATTCAGAATCTCTTTCAATGTATTCTGCAATCGACAGGAGGTCTTCAATTGCTTCAGGAGACCAGACTACTTTGTAGTCCATTTGCTAAATCGCTTTTCTACTTCTTCTTGTGATACAGTTCCTTCTTCTTTGGCTCTGTCAATACCCCTTTGTATCTTCTCAATAACATAAAGATGATACTGAATATCCTCTATTGTACAATCATCTGGGAGCTTCTTAAGTAATGACTGGACTTCTTGTTTCGCTGTGTTCATACACCCTTCCTTTGAATTGCTTTATTTTCTTGATAGTTCCTTGCTTTATTGTATTTATTTTACCATGGCCTTTGCCAAACTTGCTAAAATATAAATGACCGGCTTTGTTCGCTATCACTTTTTATTTCATACACATATAACATTTGAGCTAAGGGGCGCGCGGCTTTGCGTGTCCCATTCCTGAGCGGCTTGAGTACGCCCGGCATGGGCGTGAACTAAAGGGGTGAAAGTCCCCTGTACGTAAACCCTGCTAAGTTCAATTATATTAGCAGAAGTACCAGCCGAAGGCAAGGGCAAAATCGCGAGAGATTGTCTGGAGGAGGCCTATCGAAAGACTGTGAGCCAGAGTCTGTCCCGGACTTGATCCGGTAAACAGGAACAGTCCGATCAGGAAAGCCCTCATGGGATATGAAATATGAACTTTACCGGACAGCATACTATGGGAAGAGCTAACTCATTGAAAAATAAAGAATCCGTTCATATTGACTTCATGGTGAATGCAATAGGTGGAAATTTAACCGGACAGTAGTGCATTCATGTAACCCCTCTCTTCACTCTCTCAGCCACATAATTCCCCTCGTGAACAAGGTTGACATGTTGTCTTTTTTTCATTTTCTTTTCAGTAAATATCTAATTGTATTTTGATCACTTCGTTGATTTTTAGCATATCTTTTTCTGAAATGGTGCCGGCATGTTTGAATAGTCTCATCTTACTTACAGTAGCCAATTGATCGGCCATGGCCTTACTTTCTTTCCCATCAAATATAACAAGTGCCTCACTGGGATACAAACGATCCGTCTTGGTGGTAAGAGGGACAACCTGAACTCGATTGAGAAACTTATTTGATGCATCATTGCTAACTATTACGGCAGGACGTTTTTTCCTAATCTCTCCGCCGACTGAGGGATCAAAATTAACCCACCAGACCTCACCTCTTTTCATGCGCTATGTCCTTAAAAGTTGTTTCTGCCCAATTCAAGGCTTCTGCTTCTCTCTTTTTGTCTTTTGACATTTGGGAGTATGCTAATTCCAAATTTGGGCGGACTACGTGCGGGCGAACTAATTCCTCAATAAATTTGCTGATCTTGCGGGGGCCGATGGCCTTACGAAGACCTTCATAAACTTCCTCATCTATGGTTATGGTCAACTTTTTTTGCATTAAAATCCTCCTTTCTATATACGTGTAGTATACGTATTAAGGGCAGGTATGTCAATGGCCGAGTAAGCGACCAGAATATGGCTTATTTTATGAGGGACCGGGTAGGTCCCGGCCCTTTCGGCCAGATTCCCCACTAAGAACCGTACGTGATAGTTTCTCCCGCCTCGGCGGGACTCAAGCGTTTCTTATAAGCTGTCCTTGTGGGACAATCCGGAAAACAGAGGGGTCTACACATTACACAAATTCAATCTCTTGCTGATATAATTTATCTTTTTTCTGAGCTTCCTGTCTTTGTCTAACTTCCGTTTAAGCTTGTGGCTTGCCTGAGATACAGCAGACTCACCAATGCCGAAATAACTCCCGATTTCCTTTAGTGTCTTTCTGCTATACCTGTGGCAGAGATATAGACTTGCTTTCCTGGAAAGTGCTGTGTCTTCTTCCAATATCGCCTTTACCCCATTGGATATTGCTTCAATCGTTGGCCCGGTGCTTAGCTCTGCTAATGCAGGCAGATTACGGTCAACCTTGATCCGGTTCTGGCCAATGCAACCATTGATAGAATCTTTGTCAGAGCGGATATCTCCATCTTCAAGGGAAAGAGTTATCGCCTAAAAGGGAAAAAAGTA